>CAYJEC010000193.1:0-6196 GCA_964369025.1 uncultured Ideonella sp.
CCTTCAGCTTGGGCGGCGTGGGTGACAGCACGGTCAGCACCATGCCGCCCGGCAGCGTGACGACCGGCAACTTGCCACCCTGCACCACCACCGCCCGGCCCTTGAAGGCCCGGTTCCAGGGCAACTCGTTGTCCTGGATCAGAACCGAGAACACCTCACCCTGGGTGGAGCCCATCATCGACGCCAGGTGCTTGAACCCGTTGAACCAGACATCGCCAAAGCTGATGCCCAGCGACTTGGCTTCCTTCAGGAACGGGATGGCCCCCCCGATGTGGTCGGCGTCGATGTGCGAGAGCATGAACAGCTCGAAGTGGCGCTCGGCCCGGGGCACCTGCTCGATGCGCTTCTTCAGCGCCTTCTTGTAGGTGCCGGTGGTGCCGCAATCCACCAGCACGCGGTGCGTGACACCTCCGGCCTGCCCGTATTCGATCCACAGCGCGTCACCGTGGCCGGCAGGCAGCATCTCGACGCGCAGGTACGGCTCGCCCCCCGCGGTGGGCTGCACCGACCGGCGCGCTGCCGGGGCGCCGCCCAGAAGATGCGAGTCGCCCGGCGGTTCGGCCTTGGCCTGCGTCGTGGCGGCGGCCGCCTTGCGGCTGGCCTGGCGGGCCGGCGGCTTGGCGGCTTCCTGGGCCGCCTTCTTGGCAGGCGCCTTGGGGGCTGGGGCGGGGGCTGGCTCGGGCACCGGCTCGACAGCCATGACCTCCATGCCAAACGCCCGGCCACCGCCACCGAGCCGGTCGATCAGGTCGAGCAAGGCCTTGGCCGTCTGCACGACGTTGGGCCGGCCGTCGCGGAACGAGCGGCGATCGGCCTGGCTGAAGTTGAAGATGATCTCTTCGAAGCCCCGCTCGCCCCACCACTCCACATAGGAGCGCAGCTGGTTGTAAGTCCATTCGCAAGGCCAGCTGGTACCTGAACGGTCCAGCCTGAGCATCGCGGTGATCGCCGCCTTGGCATGGGCCACGGCGCGCGAGGGCGACTCATCGGCACCGGGCATGGATGGATCGGTCAACTTGAGCAGCCACAACTCGGCCAGGCACCCCTGGGCCCAGAGCTTCTCCTCGGCTTCGGGCGAGCGCGCCAGCGTGGCCTCGACCCAGTAGCGGGCCATGTGCCACGCACCGTGCGAGAAACCACGGCCCAAAACGGCCGACAGGCTGAGCTGGGCGACCAGGGCACGGTACGGAGCGTTCATGCCCTGGCCATCGTTGACCAGGAAGCCGTTCACTGCGCTTTCGTAGTCGACGAGGGCCTCCTCGAGCAAGGCGCAGCAGGTCAGCACGCAATCGCGGTAGTCGCGCACATGCTCGGCGCCGGTGGGCGCGGCGAAGAAAGTCTCCTGTGCCTGCTGCAGCCGGCCGCCGGCACGCAGTGCCAGCGACTGCATGCCCACGTACTTGCTGCGCATGGGCAGCCGGGCGATGACGTCGTCCACCGGGTCGCACAAGGGCGCATGCTCGTCGTGGGTCTCTGCGCCTTCGGACCAGTCACCGCTGCTGGCAAAGGCGGCGTCCATGGCGGCGCTGCATTGGCTGAAACGGGCCTTGTCGAGCTGGTAGCCCAGGTTGGCAGGCAGCGACTCGTAGACCACCAGGCTGGCCCAATCGTGGTCCTGCGGCTGCAGGCGGCCGTGCAACCCTGTGCGAACGCGGTGAAGCAGGACCCAGGGGTTCTCTCCCCACAGCAGGCCGCTGTAGAACTCTTTGGCCACCAGGACCGAGCCGGCTTTGCTGAGCGGAAACTGCGAGGCCACGACCAGCGGGATGCCGGCCTGGTGCAGCACATGCGCGATGCTCGCGCCGGGGGCGATCAGCTCGCTGTTGTTGCCGCTGTCGCAGGTGCCGAGCGTCACCACGTCGGGCCGGTGGATGGCGCCCTGCACCATGCAGGCGAACGCGCTGGCCAACCGCTCGCCGGAGATCACGCCATCTTCGGTGTGCAGCCGCAGGCCATAGGTCTTGTCACCGCGAGAATCGTCGGTGTCGCCATGGGCCAGCACATGGATGTGCGTGTACCGATGGGCCGCACACTCGGCCACCACCTCCTCGAAGCGCGCGTTTCGGATGATGGTGAGCAACTCGCCGAATTGTTCTCGCCGGCCCTTCAAGCCGCGCATCGGCTTCAATTCGTCGGTGCGCAGGAAGGGCTTCACCGCCGAAATCATGGCCGCGCGGTGCTCGGCGAAGGGGATGTTGTCCGGGTGCGGATCCGAGGAGATGAACAGGATGCGCGGCTCGTGCAGCCAGCGCAGGTTGCCCGGCGACACGTTGCGTGTGCGGCGCGTGATGACCACCGGGACCCGCGCCTGCAGGGCCAGCCAGCTTTCTGTCCACGCGGTCGGCCCGATCGGCACCTTGGCCAGTTCGAACGGCAGCGAAGCCAGTTCGGAGGCTGAAAGCACCAGGCTCAGGTGCACGAGCGTGTCGCGGCCCTGGCCGTCACCGCCGAGCGAACCCGGCAGGCGAGGGATCGCGCCCAGCACCTTGGCCATGTCGACGCCCATGGCGCGCAGTTCGGGCAGCTTGTCTTCCTTGGCACCCTTGCCGTCGTAGCGCATGGCCCTCATGCGACGCATGAAGGTGTGCTGCTCGTACGGCAAGGTGACGATACCTGCCTCTGCGTCGTCACAGACACCAAGGTACAGCGTCAGCGGCGACAGCAATTGGTTGTGCGCCGGCCCCGAGCGCAGCAACTCGACCGTGACCGTGCGGATCTGGATATCGTCGCTCATGTACCTGCCTTGGTGCCGCGCAATGCGCAGCGCATCCTAGCCATCGGGCCGGCGCACAGCAAGCGTCAGAATCCCGCACATGCATCGAACCACTCGGGTTGTCGCCGTCGCCGTCTTCCTCGCCGCGCTTTGGGCACTGTTCCAGTTCAGTGGCCTGAAGGCCCATTTCAGCCTGCAGGCCATTCACGACGGCTTCGAACAGAACATGGTGGCCGGGCTGCTGGTCTTTGCCGCGTTGTTCGCGCTCGGCAACCTCGCACAGATCCCCGGCTGGTTGTTCCTGGTGGCGGCAGTGCTGGCGTTGGGCCGCGTCTGGGGCGGGCTGGCGACCTACCTCGCCGCGTGCCTGTCATGCGTCACCAGCCTGGCGGTCATCCGGGCTCTCGGCGGTGACGCGCTGCGCCGCCTGCCGGGCCGGTGGATGGCCCGTGTGCTGGCGCGGCTGGATGCCCACCCGACGCGGAGCGTTCTGGCGCTGCGTCTGGTGTTCCAGACTGCGCCGGCGGTGAACGTCGCCCTGGCACTCTCTGGGGTGCCCTGGCGACCCTACCTGCTGGGCACGCTGCTGGGGCTGCCGCTGCCGATCCTGCTGTACACGGTGTTCTTCGACACGGTGGCCCGCTGGCTGCATTGGCCTCTGCCTGCCTGATGGTCAGCCGATGACACCGGCCTCGCGCAGGGCCGCTATGGCCGGGTCGGCGTAGCCCAGCGAACGCAGCAAGTCGTCGGTCTGCGCACCCAGGGCAGGCGGCGGAAAGCGCAGCGGCAGTCGTTGGCCGCCAATGGACAGCGGCAGCAACGCAGCGCGGGTCTTGATCGGCTGGCCGGCGCTGCTGGCGTCCGCCGGCACGCTCATCGATGCGAGCCCGCCGGTGGCCTGCAGGTGCGGGTCGTCGAACAGATCCTCTGGCCGGGTGATGGGTGCGTAAGGCAGACCGATGCGTTCGAAACGCTGGGCCAGCTCGGTGGCGGCCAAGGGCGCAAAGCGCTCGCGCAGCACCGGCAGCATCCAGTCGCGGGCGCGCACCCTGTCGTTGTTGCTGGCCAGGCGGGCGTCGCCCAGCAGGTCCGTGAAGCCGAACTCCTCGCACAACAGCGCCCACTGGGTGTCGCTCACCGCTGCCAGGAACACCTGTTCGCCACCCTTTACCGTGAACACGTCGTACACCGCCCAGGCGCTGATGCGGCTGGGCATTGGCGCGGCGGGCTTGCCGGTGACAGCGAACTGCATCATGTGCTGGGCCACGAGGAACACGTTGTTCTCGAACAGTGCGCTCTGCACCGCCTGCCCCTTCCCGGTGCCGTTGGCCACCTTGTCGCGCTGATGCAGGGCGGCCAGTGCACCGATGGCGCCGAACATGCCGCCCATGATGTCGTTGACGCTGGCGCCGGCGCGCAGCGGCCGGCCCTCGGGCCCGGTCATGTAGGCCAGGCCACCCATCATCTGCACCACCTCGTCGAGCGCGGTTCGGTTGTCGTACGGCCCCGGCAGGAAGCCCTTGTGCGAGACATGGATCAGGCGCGGGTTCAGGCGGGCCAGGGCCTCGGGGCCGAAGCCCAGCTTGTCCATGGTGCCGGCCTTGAAGTTCTCGCTGAAGATGTCGGCACCGGCCACCAGTTTCAGCACGATCTCGCGGCCGCATGCGTCTTTCACGTCCACCGCCAGGCTCTGTTTGTTGCGGTTGAACATGGCGAAGAAGCCGCTGCCCGAGCCCAGCAGCCTGCGGGTGCTGTCGCCCGCGAGCGGTTCGACCTTGATGACCTCGGCACCCAGGTCGGCCAGGATCATCCCGCAGGTCGGGCCCATCACCATGTGGGTGAACTCGACCACCCGGATGCCGGCCAGCGGCAGGCCTTGCGAGGGGCTCATGCCCACGCCTCCGACGCGGCGGGCCGGCCGTCGGCATACGCGAAACCGGCGGGGAGCCCGGCTTCCGGTGTCATGCCATAGAGTGGCTCAGAGGGCAGCCCCTGCTGCAGTTCGCGCCGCGCGGCCATCAGGCGATGCAGGTCCACTCCCGTGGCGACTCCCATCGCCTCGAACATGAACACCAAGTCCTCGGTGACCACATTGCCGGATGCGCCGGGCGCATAGGGGCAGCCGCCCAGGCCGCCCTGCGAGGCGTCGAAGGTGCGCACGCCCGCGTCGTAGGCGGCCAGGCAGTTGGCCAGGCCCAGGCCGCGGGTGTTGTGCAGGTGGGCAGCACCAGTTCGGTCCCCGATGGCCATGCGGACCCGGCTGAACAGGCGGCGCACCTGGGCCGGGTTGGCCATGCCGGTGGTGTCGGACAAGCCCGCTTCGTCGACCCCGGCCGCCACCAGTTGCTCGGCGAGCCAGACCACCTCGTCCTCGGGCACCAGGCCTTGAAGTGTGCAGCCGAAGGCGGTGGAAATGCCCACCTCGATGGGCACCCAGGGCGCCTGCGCGTCGCGCATCGCCACGATGAGGCGGACCTCCGCGACCATCTCCTCCCGCGTTTTGCGCACGTTCGCCAGCGAGTGTGCCGCGCTGGCCGAGACGGGGATCGTCAGCTTGTGGACACCGGCCGCCAGCGCAGCCTCGGCGCCTCGGAGGTTGGGCACCAGCGCCATCACCGTCAGACCGGGCAACGTGCAGGCATGGCGAACCACCTCAGCCACATCGGCCATCTGCGGCAGCAACCTGGCCGGCACAAAGGAGCCGACCTCGATCTCGCGCAACCCAGCCGCATGAAGGGCACTGATCCAGCCGCATTTGGAGGCTGTGGGCATGGAGCGGGCCACGCTCTGCAGGCCATCGCGCGGGCCCACCTCGCTGACCAGGACGGCGGCGCTGTGGCTTGACATGGCCTGATTGTTCTACAAGAACGCAGTGCTGCTCATGACGGCATCACGTCCGGCTGCGAGGGCCATGAAGGCCAGGGGACGGGCGGCTGGCATAGACTGCCCGCCACCATGCACTCCACCAACCACACGCCTGCCCCTGTCTGCACTGGCCGACGCCGCACGCTGGCCCTGGCCGCGGGGGCGGCGCTGGCGCCCTGGGCCGTGGGCTGCGCGCAAACAGCGCCCCGCGACGCCACGCTCGACACCTGGGCCGAGGGCTTTGCAGCCGACTGGGTGAGGATCTCGCCCGAGTACGCCACCTACACCCAGTACTTCGGCGGCGCCGAGCAGGCGTCGCTCGACAGGCAGTTGACGCCTCAAACGCCCGCGCAGCGCGAGCGCCGACGTGAGGCGGCGCAGGCCGGCCTGTCCCAACTGGCCGGTTTCAGGGCCAGGCCACTGTCGCCCGAGCAACATGCCAACGCCGACACACTGGACTGGGGCCTGCAGCGCGTACTGGCTGACACGCCATTCGAGGACCACGGCTTCGCGTTCGACCAGTTCGGCGGCCTGCAGATCCGCTGGGTGTCGTTGTTCAGCGAGGTGCAGCCGATGCGCACGCCGGCGGACGTGGCCGGATACCTGTCGCGCCTGTCG
>CAYJEC010000194.1:0-6193 GCA_964369025.1 uncultured Ideonella sp.
CTGGCCGAGTTAGTCCATCAGCTGGTCATTCAGGGCGTTCATCTGCTTGGGCCGGTTCAGACGGATCAGGCCGGTCTTCAGGGCGCCATCGCCGACCTGTTCGGTCAGGATGCATTCGTAGGCCATGGGGCTCTCCTCTCGGTTGTCAACGGACTATACGGGCCGGGGCGCTGGCCGGCAGCGATCCGGCCTGCAGCGGCCGGCGGTCCAGGCTCAGTTCGGCATAGTTCTCGGCGTCCATGCGGATGGTGATTTTCACTGGCAGGTACTGCAGGCTGGGCGCAATCCAGAAGTCCAACTCCATCTCGTTGGCTCGCCGGGCACCGGCACGTGGCACCAGATGAAATGCGTTCACGTTGCCAAACGGCAGGGCCAGCTCCGCCTGTTCGGCCACGTCGTAGGTCCAGCGGCCGAGGCGGCGTGGGAGGGCCAGCGGGAACTCGACACTCTGGCCCACCTTCAGCCTCTCGGGATGGGTGAGGTACAGCCAGGTCATCTGCACGAACTGGCTGGCAGTGTCCTGCACGCCGGCCACCGGATCCTGAGTCTTGCCATTCGCCATCAGGATGCGGTCTGGCTCGAATTGCACCGTCAGTCGGCGGGTCTCGCGAAAGGGCACCTCGGTCTCTTCGTCATAGCGGCGAGGTATCAAACCGTCCGGGCCCAGCACGCCGTCGCTCAGCATGCGGCGGGTGACCACCAGGGCGAGATGGACTTCCAGCCGTACCTGGTAGCGGGGCCCGTCGCGCAGCCAGTCGACCTGAGCCGTCCCGTGCAGGGGCCCGCGATAGTTGCCCACCAGTTCGTAACTCAACCGGGTCGACGGTGGCCAGTCAAATGCGGCCGGGGCCGGCGCGGAAGCCGCAGCCAGCGGCGAGCTTGCAGCGACGGGCGGGCTGGGGAGCGGAGACGTGTCAGCACCTGAGCCGGGCGCGACCGCCATGGGTGCGTCGGCGAGCACGGGCTCGGGGCTCGCGCCGGCAGGCTCGGCCGCCGGAACGGATGCCGAGGCCGCAGAAGCTGGCGGTGCCGGCCGCTCCACCGAGAGCGCGGGCGCAGCTGGGGGCGCGGCAGCGACATGCACCGGCGGCGCGGTGGGCGCCAGTTCTCGCACGAAGGCAACGTCGATGGCCCGCGGAGCCTCGTCGGCCGCCCCTTCACCCAGCCGGCTGTCGGGCAACTGGGCCCACAGCCAGACATGGCCGGCGGTCACCACCAGCAACAAACTGACCCAGGCCGTGCGCCGCAGAGTGCTGGCGCCTGTCAATCGGGTCGCGGGCATGGCACGGGGCGCGTCAATCCCCCAACCAGCCCCGACGCAGTGCCGCGGCAGCAGGGCTGGGCCGGCTCTGCGGCGCCAGTGCCACGGTACGTACCAGGGCGGGCGTGGCGGTTGGCCGCACGATGAGGCTGCGCAGGCGCTGTTGGCGCACCAGAGTCAGCTCGAACGGCTGGCCTTCGGCGACCCACTGCTGTGCATCGTCGAGGCGGCGAATGCGCCAGCCGTCGACGGCCAAGAGTTCGTCGCCAGCCGAAATGCCGGCCTCGGCCGCCGCACTGCCGCGGAGCACGGTCTTGACCTGCGAGCCGCTGATCGGACCTTCGGACAGCTTGAGACCGAGCGCACCGCTCCAGGTCAGCTTCTCTTCGGCGCGCGCCACGCCGGCTGCGTCGAGGGCGGCGTCCAGAGGCAGGTCGCCGCGGCCATGCACCCACGAGCGAAGATCCTCGGCCAGCGCGGCGCCACCCAGCGCCTCCACCTGGTCCAGCACGGTCTGCTCGGTCAGCGCGCCGCCGGGGCAGGCCTTCCACAGACGGCGCATCAGGTCGTCGAGCGAGCCGCTGCCCGAACGTCGCAACTGAAGGTCCAGCAGGAGGGCCACCAGCGAACCCTTGGTGTAGTAGCTGACGGTGGCGTTCGGGGTGTTTTCGTCGGTGCGGTAATACTTGACCCAGGCATCGAAGCTGGCCTCGGCCACGCTCTGAACCTGCTGCCCAGGGGTGCCGCGCACACCGCTGATGGTGCGGGCGATGAGCTTGAGGTAGCGCGCGCTGTCGATGAGGCCTGCGCGGCGCAGCATCAGGTCGTCGTAGTACGAGGTGAAGCCCTCGAAGAACCAGAGCAGCCGCGTGTAATTTTCGCGCTCGTAGTCCAGTTGCATGAACTCAGCCGGTTTCAGCCGCTTGACGTTCCAGGTGTGGAAGTACTCGTGGCTGATCAGGCCCAGCAGCGTGAGATACCCATCGGACAAGCCTGCCTGGCCGGTACGCGGCAGGTCGCGTCGGTTGGCGATCAGGGCGGTGCTGGCACGGTGCTCGAGGCCCCCATAGCCTTCCTCCACCGCATTGAGCATGAAAACGTAGCGGCCGAAGGGCGGCCTGCCACGGCCATGCCAAAAGGCGATCTGGGCCGTGCAGATGCGGCGCGTGTCGGCCAGCAGGCGTTCGCCGTCGAAGCCTGGCCAGGTGCCGGATACCACGAACTCGTGTGGCACACCGCCAGCGTCGAACCGGCCACGCCAGAAGCTGCCCAGTTCGAACGGGTGGTCGACCAGCTCGTGGTAGTCGGCGCTGACAAAGGCATTCCTCTGGCGCTCTGCCGGCGGCATGGCCGTGGCCACCTCCCAGCCGGCGGGCAACTCGGTGAACTGCAGTTCATGGGGCTCGGCCTCGCGGCCGTGGACTCGCAGGCACAGGCTGGTCGGATTGAAGAAGCCACGCGAGTCGTCAAGGAACGCGGTGCGCACCGAGGTGTCGAAGGCATAGACCTCGTACCTGACCGTCAGCGCGGCACGGCCACTGCAGCGTGCCAGCCAGGTGGTCTTGTCGACTTGATCCAGCGTGACCTCGTTGCGGCCTTGCCGGGCCTGCAGGCGAATGAGGTGTCGGCCGAACTCACGCACCATGTAGCTGCCGGGGATCCAGACTGGCAGGCTCAGCCCCTGCTCCGCCGCCGGGGCCGGCACGACCAAGGTCACCCGATAACGGTGCGCTGCGGCATCGGCCAGACCGACACGGTACCTAATGGCCGTCATGTGCCGGCTGCGCCGATGAAACAGCTCATGCTGGCCACGGCGCTGAGGCGGAAGCGCATCGTCAGCCAGTGCCCCAGGTCCTGCTCGACATACAGCCGCCGGTCCACGGCATAGCAGACCAACAGCATCGCACCCAGCAGCACCAGGCCGGCATACGCCGGCATCAGCACCCCGAGTGCGGCCACCAGCGGCGGCACGATGGCCCAGACGAAATGCCTCGCCTCAGCCCGGCCACCCCGCATCGCCAGGCCCCAATGGATGCCGCCGAGAAACGACACGATGCAGGCCGAGTAGCCTGCCACCGCCAGCGTGATGCCAGCATGCGCCTCGGGATAGGGGGAAACGAGCCAGATCAGCGCGGCGCCGGCCACGAAGGGGATCAGGCCGGCAGCGCCAAGTTGGCGCGCCAGGCGGGGCGGCTCGGCCTCGTGCAGGGGCGAGGGCGCCAGGGGGGTCGTCGCAAGACTCATGGGCGCATTGTCACCGCTGCGCCACGGGCCGTGGCGGCTCAGGACTTCCTGGCGCTGGCTTCCTTCATCCGTTGCTCGAGCCGGTCGGCGGGGATGGCGCCCGGGGCGCGCGTACCGTCCTCGAACACCACTGCCGGCGTTCCGTTGACCTTGTAGCGGCGGCCCAGTTCCAGATTGCGCTCGATCGCGGCGGTGTCGCACGTCGCGGGTGACTTGGCAGGTGTGACACCGTCGATCATCCAGGCACGCCAGGTCTTGGCCCCATCCTTGGCGCACCAGATGTCTCGCGTCTTGGTGGTGGAATCCGGGCCGAGGATGGGCAGCAGGTAGGTGTAGATGGTCACGTCCTTGAGCGACAGCAGGTCGCGCTCGATGCGCTTGCAGTAGCCGCAGTTCGGGTCGGCGAACACGGCAACCTTGCGCAGGCCGGTGCCCTGCTTGAAGACCAAGGCGTCCTTCAACGGCAGGCTGCTGAAGTCGATGGCGGTGAGTTTGTCGATGCGGGCCTTGGTCAGGTCCGTCTGGGTTTTGGTGTCGAACAGTGCGCCTTCGATGAGGTGGCTGCCGTTTTCGTCGGTGTAGATCACGTCGACGCCCATGCGCAGTTCGTAAATGCCGGGAATCGGCGTCTTGCTGATCTCGTCGATCTTCGGCAATTGCGGCATGCGGTCGGCAAGGTTCTTGCGAATCGCGGCCTCGTCGGCATGCGCCAAGACAGTGGCCAGGGCCAGTCCAGCCAGGGCCGTGGCTTGTCGGGTCAAGTGGGTGCTCATCGAAAATCCTTCGAGTAATGGCTCAAGTGTCGAGCGCGCGGCCGACGATCCAGCGTTTGAATGGGGTGATCTGGTTGACCAGACCCAACCCACGGTTGCGAAGTTCCCGCACCAGGGGTTGATCGGTGGAAAACAGGCGCCACAGGCCGTCGGTCGCCTGGGACATGGCCCAGGTGGCCACGGCTCGGCGGCGGGCGTACCGCCTGCCCAGAATAGCATCGCCCAGGCCACGCCAGCGCTCCCGGCCGACCAGCACCTCGGCCAGGGCAGATACATCGGCCAGGCCCAGGTTCAGGCCCTGCCCGGCAAGAGGGTGCACCACATGCGCGGCATCGCCCACCAGCACCCAGCCTGGGCCGGATACCGTGGCCGCGCGGCCCAAGGCCAGCGGCCAGGCAGCGCGCTCGCCACTCAGGTGCAGACGGCCGGCTGCGCCCCCGGTGGCTTCATTGAGGGCGGATTCGAACTCGGCGACTGGCGCCGACAACCAGCGCTCGGCATCGGCGTCGGGCAATGACCAGACCAGTCCATGGCTGTGGCCCGCCTGCGGCCGGTCGAACGGCAGCAGGGCCAGGATGTCGGGCGAGCGGAACCACTGCCGGGCGACGCCGAGGTGGGGTCTGTCGCTGACCAGGCGGGCGGCGATGGCACGCTGGCCATAGGCATGGCGCTCGAAGCTGACCCCGAGTTGGTCACGCAGAGCCGACGCCTTGCCTTCGGCCACCACTGTCAATGGAGCGGGCGCGGGCTCGGCCTGCAGTGTGATGAGTGGCGTGAAGCCGGCAGCCGAATCCAGCACGGCCTCCAGGGCTGCGGCGTCCACGATCCATGCCAATACGGCGACGGATTGCGTGAAGGCGGAGAACTCGATCGCCGCGCCGGGCGCGTCGCCGGACACCTTCATGTCGTGCACCGCCGTCCGCGCATCGGCAGGCAGCGTGTCCCACGCCTTCAGCCCGGCCAACAGGGCCACCGAAGCAGGATTCAGAGCATAGGCGCGGACGTCGGGC
Source organism: uncultured Ideonella sp. (assembly GCA_964369025.1). Lineage (GTDB taxonomy): Bacteria > Pseudomonadota > Gammaproteobacteria > Burkholderiales > Burkholderiaceae_C > Ideonella. The sequence continues at coordinate 5,289 of CAYJEC010000194.1, forward strand.
GGGGCCGATGCCGTGGTGGGCGGGCGCGCCTGCAATGCCACCCGCAGGCCCTGGCGAGCCAGGGCCAGGGCGGCACAGCGGCTGACAATGCCGCAGCCGAGGACGCGCACGTCGAAGCCGTTCATGGGCCGATTGTAGGGAGGCCACCTAAAATGGCCGGCTTGGCGCGTGATGCCCCTGCGGCCCGCTGCGCCGTCACATCCCTGTCTGAAAGCCCCCCATGAGCCTGAAGTGCGGCATCGTCGGCCTGCCCAACGTCGGCAAGTCCACCCTGTTCAATGCCTTGACGAAGGCCGGCATCGCCGCCGAGAACTACCCGTTCTGCACCATCGAGCCCAACGTGGGCGTGGTCGAGTTGCCGGACACACGGCTGCAGGCGTTGGCCGCGATCGTCAAACCCGAGCGCATCCTGCCGGCCATCGTCGAGTTCGTCGACATCGCCGGCCTGGTGGCTGGCGCCAGCAAGGGCGAGGGCCTGGGCAACCAGTTTCTTTCGCACATCCGGGAAACCGATGCGATCGTGAATGTCGTTCGCTGTTTCGAGGACGACAACGTCATCCACGTGGCTGGCAAGGTTGACCCGATCTCCGATATCGAAGTCATCCAGACCGAACTGTGCCTGGCCGACCTGGCCACGGTGGAAAAGAGCCTGCACCGGTACACCAAGGTGGCCAAGGCCGGTGGCGACAAGGAGGCTGCACGGCTGGTGGAGGTGCTCAAGAAGTGCGACGCCGCGCTGAATGAGGGCCGCCCCGTCCGCTCGATCGATTTCAGCAAGGAGGAGCAGGTGGTTCTCAAACCCCTGTGCCTGATCACCGCCAAGCCGGCCATGTTCGTCGGCAACGTCTCCGAGACCGGGTTCGACGACAACCCCTTTCTCGATCGGCTGAAGGAATACGCCGCCA
>CAYJEC010000195.1:0-6190 GCA_964369025.1 uncultured Ideonella sp.
TCTGGGGCTCGCTGATTTTCTTCAACATCACCTTCTTCCCGATGCACTTCCTGGGTCTGGCTGGCATGCCGCGTCGCTATGCCGACTACCCGATGCAGTTCACCGACTTCAACATGATTGCTTCGGTCGGCGGTTTCGGCTTCGGCCTGATGCAGGTGTACTTCTTCTTGTTTGTCGTGGTTCCCATGATGCGAGGCAAGGGTGAGAAGGCCTCGCAGAAGCCGTGGGAAGGTGCCGAGGGCCTGGAGTGGGAGGTTCCGTCGCCTGCCCCCTTCCACACCTTCGAGCATCCGCCGAAGCTCGATCCCACGGCCACCCGTGTGATCGGCTGAAGTCTCCCGCCCGGATCACGCCATGCCTGTGCCTGAAGACCTCCGACGTTCCAACCGACGCCTTGCCTGGGTGCTGGCGTCGGTGGCCGTGGTGTTCGCCATCGGCTTCGTGACCAAGATCGCCCTGCTCGGCCCCTGAGGCTGACAGTGCCAAAGGCGGACATGCAGTATCCGTGGCAAACGGTGCGATCCGACAACCTGCGGATGGTGGCCAAGCTGACGCTGGTCACCGTGATGATGTTCGGCTTCGGCTATGCCCTGGTGCCGATGTACAAGCACATTTGCGAGGCGCTCGGCATCAACGTTCTGAGCCTGGCCGAGGCTGGCCAAGGCGGCGGGCGGCGCGACATGCCGGCCAATACCCAGATCGACACCTCACGCACCGTCACGATCGAGTTCGACGCCAACGCACATGGCCCCTGGGATTTCAAGCCGGCGATGGCGTCGGTGCAGGTGCACCCAGGCGAGATGGCCACCGTGATGTACGAGTTCCGCAATCGGCAAGGCCGCACCATGGTCGCCCAGGCCATCCCGAGCTACGCGCCGCATCAGGCAGCGGCCCACTTCAACAAGGTGGAGTGCTTCTGCTTCAACGAGTACACGCTGAAGTCCGGCGAAGCCAAGCAGTGGCCGGTGGTCTTCTATGTCGACGCCAAGCTGCCGAAAGACGTCACCACCATCACGCTGTCGTACACCTTTTTCGAGGTGGGCGGCAAGGTCCCCGCGGCCGGCGCTGCAGCACTTTCCGAGGCGGGGCCCAGGTCGTGAGCCACATTCCAGAGTCAGAGGACGGCTTGCGCGCTGCCGTGGGCCGCAAGGGCTCGTTTCTGGGCACCATGCGGGCGGTTGCCTGGTCGTTTCTCGGCATCCGCAAGGGCAAGGGCTACGAACAGGACGTCAGCCAGTTGAATCCTGTTCACGTGATCATTGCAGGCGTACTGGGCGCAGCCCTGTTCGTTCTGACGCTCGTCATCCTGGTCAGGTGGATCATCGGCAGCGGCGTCGCCGGTTGAGCATCCTGCCAACGACAACCGTCCAATCAAGCGCAAATTTCGGTTCGAGGAGAGTACCTACATGTCAGCAGCGAGCAACCACGGGGCCACGCCCTACTACTTTGTACCTGCGCCATCGCGCCACCCGGCGATGGTGGCCTTCGGCTTGTTCCTCGTGATCCTCGGCGCTGGCCAGTGGGTCAATGGCCATGGCTGGGGAGCGTGGTCTCTTCTGGCCGGTCTGGCCGTGTGGCTGGGTACGCTGTACTTCTGGTTCGGCGAAGCCATTGCCGAGAGCGAAGGCGGCCAGTACTCGGACCGCATCGACATTTCCTTCCGCTGGAGCATGAGCTGGTTCATCTTCTCGGAGGTGATGTTCTTCGCGGCGTTCTTCGGTGCGCTGTATTGGGCGCGGGTGCACTCGGTTCCCGAACTGGGCAGTCTCGAGAACCAGCTGCTCTGGCCTGACTTCAAGGGCATGTGGCCCAGCACCGTCGCCGGGGCCACCGCGTCACCGGCGGGTACGGTTGAGCCGTTCACCACCATGGGCCCGTGGCCCATCCCGACCATCAACACCGCCATCCTGCTGACCTCGGGCGTGACGTTGACGATCGCTCACCATGCATTGATCGCCAACCAGCGCGCGAAGACGATCTTCTGGATGTGGATCACCGTCTTGCTGGGCATCGTGTTCCTGGGTTTCCAGGCCTACGAGTACATGCATGCTTACAGTGAGTTGAACCTGAAGCTCACCTCGGGCATCTACGGCTCGACCTTCTTCATGCTGACCGGTTTCCACGGTTTCCACGTGTTCGTCGGCATGCTGATGCTGCTGTTCATCACGTTGAGGTTGACCAAGGGCCACTTCACGCCCACCCGACACTTCGGCTTTGAAGGTGCGGCGTGGTACTGGCACTTCGTGGACGTCGTCTGGCTGGGCTTGTACGTCGTCGTCTACTGGCTGTGAGCGTTACCCGGCTCGTCTGGGCCGGGATGTCCCCCTGCAAAGCGCCGCCCATCTGCGGCGCTTTGCTCTTTCCAGTGCTGGTCAGGGGCGCAGTGGAACCCCTGAGGGCTCGATCCAGCCCAACATGTAGGCCAGCAGGATGAGCACGAACAGCGTGACTGACAGCCCCACCCGCAGCGCCAGGGCACGGGCCATGCGGTTGTCCGGGCCTTCGGCCGCGTCGCTGCGCTTGCGCAACATGTACAGGCCGGCACCGGCCAGCGCCGCAAGAATGGCCACCAACGCCAGAGCGATCACGATCTTCATCGGGCCGCATTATTCCACCCGCTCATGAGCGCCTACCCCCTTGCTCCCGAGACCACCAACCGGCGCCCCGTGTGGATCATCTTGGCGGCTGTCCTGGGCATGGCCGTCACCGCCCGAATGGGTTGGTGGCAGTTGGACCGGGCTGCGCAGAAGGAAGGCCTGCAGGCTGCGATGCAACTGCAGGCCACCGCACCAGCGGTGGCGGCTGCCGATCTGGCTGGCGACATGGCTGCAGCGGCGTCGCAGGCGCAGCGCCGTTCCACCTTGCAAGGGCACTGGTTGGCCGAGGCCACGATCTACCTGGAAAACCGCCAGATGCGTGGCCGCCCCGGCTTTTTCGTCGTCACGCCTCTGCGCCTGCCCAGCGGAGACGCGGTGCTGGTGCAGCGGGGCTGGATTCCGCGCGACCTGGCGGATCGAACGCGCCTGGTGCCGGTGTCCACTCCGCCCGGTGAGGTCACCGTCCATGGGCGCATTGCCCCTTGGCCATCTCGGCTGACCGAGCTCGGCGCCGACGCAACGGGCCCGATCCGGCAGAATCTCGACTTTGCCGCCTACTCGGCCGAAACCCGGCTGGCGCTTCGGCCGCTGTCGGTCGTTGAACTGCCCGTTCCCGCCAACGCGGATGACGGGCTCTTGCGTGACTGGCCACAGCCGGCTGTCGACGTGCACAAGCACTACGGCTATGCCGTTCAGTGGTTTCTACTCTGCGCCTTGATCGCAGGTCTCTATGCCTGGTTCCAAATTCTCCGACCCCGGCGCCGCGCCGCCGATGCAGGGCAGCGCTGACCCGATGGCGCTCACCGTGCACGACGGCCCCGCACCGACGTTGCCCACCGGCGTGCAGCGGCATCGCGGCCGCCTGACCATGTTCCTGGTCCTGTTGGCATGTGCGGCGCCGGTCATCGTGTCGTACTTCACTTACTTCGTCTGGCGCCCGGACGCTCGCAACAACTACGCTGAGCTGATCCAGCCGACGCGGTCCATGCCTCCATTGCTGGAACTGCGCACCCTCGATGGGCAACCGGTCCCCGCCAAGTCACTGCATGGGCAATGGCTGTTGCTGGCGGTGGCGGGCGGAAACTGTGATGCTCGGTGTGAGACGCACCTGTTCGAGCAACGCCAGATCCGCGAGATGACCGGCCGCGAACGCGACCGGATCGACCGTGTCTGGCTGGTCACCGACGACGCGCCTGTGCGGCCGGCAATCGTCCAGGCCATGCAGGGCGGCGGCGGCACGCCGGCGGCGACGGTACTGCGCGTGCCCCGCGAGACCCTGGCCGCGTGGCTGGTTCCTGAACCAGGGCGCATGCTGGAAGACCACCTGTACCTCGTCGACCCTATGGGAGAGTGGATGATGCGCGCACCCGCCACCCTCGAGCCGAAGCGCCTGCACAAGGATCTGGAGCGCTTGCTGCGCGCCTCGTCCTTCTGGGATCGGCCCGGCCGCGAGCCCTGATGGCCGTCGACCTCGCTCCGTCGTTGCAACTGCTGGCCTTGGCCGGCGTTCTGGCGCTGCTGCCGCTGGGCTGGTGGTGGCTGCGGCTGCGCGGCAGCACCGGCCATGCGCAGCGCTGGGCGCTGACGCTGCTGACGCTGTTCTTGACCTTCGATCTGACCGTGTTCGGGGCCTTCACGCGGCTGACCGATTCCGGTTTGGGTTGCCCGGATTGGCCTGGATGCTATGGTGAGGCGAGCCCCAGTGCGGCTGACGAACCCATTGCCCAGGCGGAAGCCAGCCAGCCAACCGGGCCGGTCACCGAGCGGAAGGCTTGGATCGAGATGATCCACCGCTACCTGGCGATGGTGGTGGGGGCGTTGATCCTCGTGCTGGCCGTGCTCAGTTGGCACGCCCGGAGCGATCTGCCGTTTTCATTCGGCTGGCCTGCTGCGTCGCTGCTGTGGGTCATCGTGCAAGGTGCGTTCGGCAAATTCACGGTCACACTCAAGCTGTACCCCGCGATCGTGACCCTGCATCTGGCCGGGGCGATGGTGCTGCTGGCCTTGCTTGCCGTCCAATGGCAGAGGTACCGGGGCGAGGCGCTGGCGCTGCCGGCACGGCTGCGGCGGGCCGTGGAGGTGACGCTGGCCGTGATCGCCGTGCAGGTACTTCTGGGCGCCTGGGTCAGCACGAACTACGCAGTTCTGGCCTGCCAGGGATTCCCGGCCTGCAATGGCCAGGCGTGGCCTGACGCGATGGATTTCAGCCATGGTTTCACCGTGCTGCGGCATCTGGGTCGTGCCGGGGACGGTGGCTTTCTGCCCTTTGATGCCCTGGTCGCCATCCATTGGACACATCGGATGTTCGCGGTGGTGGCGGTGGCCGCGCTGGGAGCGCTCGCGGCGGCACTGTGGCGCATGCCCGGGGCCCATACGGCAGCGCGCCTGATCCTTGTCCTGGCCGCACTCCAGGTTGCCACGGGGGCAGCCAATGTGGTGCTCCAATGGCCATTGGCTGCGGCATTGGTCCACACCGCGGGTGCGGCGGCGCTCGTCGTCGCGCTGGTCGCCCTGCGTACGAGCGCCGGCCTGCCGTTCCAGCGGGCGGGGCTGTCTGCTCGTTGCGATTTGCTCCCTTCTTCCTGAGTGCTCCTGTGTCGTCGTCTGCCCTCGCTGCCCCTTCTCGCTGGTCCCAGTACCTCGCGCTGACCAAGCCGCGGGTGGTCCAGCTGATCGTTTTTTGTGCGGTGATCGGCATGCTGCTGGCGACACCCCGGCTGCCTGATCTGAAGGTGCTGGTGGCGGCTACGGTGGGGATCTGGCTGGTGGCCAGTGCGGCGGCTGCCTTCAACTGCCTGGTCGAGCAGGAGATCGACCGCCGAATGAAGCGCACCTCCTGGCGGCCGACAGCTCAAGGTCAGCTCGAGGACCGCCACACACTCAGCTTTTCGGCGCTGCTGTGTGCCGTGGGCTGCGCGGTGCTGTGGTTCTGGGTGAACCCACTGACCATGTGGCTGACGCTGGCCACCTTCGTCGGGTATGCGGTGGTGTACACGGTGGTGTTGAAGCCACTGACGCCTCAGAACATCGTCATCGGCGGGGCCTCGGGGGCCATGCCGCCGGTGCTGGGCTGGGCGGCAGTGCGGGGCGATGCCGGGCCGGAGGCCTGGCTTCTGTGCCTGATCATCTTCCTGTGGACCCCGCCTCACTTCTGGGCCCTGGCACTCTACAGGGCAGAAGACTATGCCCGAGCTGGCCTGCCCATGCTGCCGGTGACTCACGGCAACGAGTTCACCCGCCTGCATGTGTTCCTGTACACCATCGTCCTTTTTGCCGGGACGCTGCTGCCGTTCATCTACGGCATGAGCGGCTGGACCTACTTGGTATGCGCCATTTTGCTGGGCGTCACGTTCATGCTGTATGGCTTTCGCCTCTGGCGCAACTACTCCGATGCGCTTGCGCGCCGCACCTTTCGCTTCTCGATCCTGCACCTGTCGCTGCTTTTCGGCGCTTTGCTGGTCGACCACTACCTGAGCCCGTGGCTCGCCCGATGAAGTTTTCGCCATGCCTATGCACCCCTTGAGCCGCCGCCTCCTGCTGACCTTCGTCATGGCGGGGGGGCTGGCGTTGGGCGCCTGCACCAAGACCCCAGT
>CAYJEC010000196.1:0-6176 GCA_964369025.1 uncultured Ideonella sp.
GAGGAACGCTTCCTGTGGCACTTCGACCGAACCGATCTGCTTCATTCGCTTCTTGCCTGCTTTTTGTTTTTCAAGGAGCTTGCGCTTGCGGCTGATGTCGCCGCCGTAGCATTTTGCCAGCACGTTCTTGCGCAGCGCCTTGATGTTTTCGCGCGCGATGATGTTGGCGCCGATGGCCGCCTGGATCGCCACGTCGTACATCTGGCGAGGTATCTGCTCGCGCATCTTGGCAGCCACCGCACGGCCGCGGTACTGGCTCTGCACACGGTGCACGATGATGGACAGAGCATCGACCCGGTCGCCGTTGATCAGCAGATCCACCTTGACGACATCCGCTGCGCGGTACTCCTTGAACTCGTAGTCCATCGAGGCGTAGCCGCGCGAGACGCTTTTCAGCTTGTCGAAGAAATCCAGCACGATCTCGGCCAGCGGCATGTCGTAGGTCAGCATGACCTGGCGGCCGTGGTAGGCCATGTTCAGCTGAACGCCGCGCTTCAGATTGCACAACGTCATCACCGGGCCGACATAGTCTTGCGGCATGTACAGATGCACGGTGACGATCGGCTCGCGGATCTCGCGGATGCGGCCCAGGTCGGGCATCTTCGACGGGTTCTCGACCTCGATCACCTCGTCATCGTTCAGTTCGACCTCGTAGACCACGCTGGGGGCGGTGGTGATCAGATCCTGGTCGAACTCGCGCTCCAGGCGCTCCTGCACGATCTCCATGTGCAGGAGCCCGAGGAAGCCGCAACGAAAGCCGAAACCCAGCGCCTGGCTGACCTCGGGTTCGTAGCGCAGCGAGCTGTCGTTGAGCTTGAGCTTCTCCAGCGCGTCGCGCAGCTGGTCGTACTCGCTCGCCTCGGTGGGGTACAGGCCGGCGAAGACCTGGGGCTGGATCTCCTTGAAGCCCGGCAGCGGCTCGGTGGCCGGGCCGGCGTTGTTGGGCAGCTTCTTTTCCAGCGTGATGGTGTCGCCGACCTTGGCCGCCTGAAGTTCCTTGATGCCGGCAATGATGAAGCCGACTTCGCCGGCCCTCAGCGACTCGCGGCTCTCGGAGTTGGGCGTGAACACGCCGAGGTGCTCGATCGGGTAGACCGCATCGCTGGCCATCATGCGGATGCGCTCGCCCTTCTTCAGCTCGCCATCAACCACCCGCACCAGCATCACGACGCCGACATAGTTGTCGAACCAGCTGTCGATGATCATCGCGCGCGGCGCGCCGGCGGGGTTGCCACGCGGGGCGGGCATGCGCGCGATCACCGCTTCGAGGATCTCGTCGATGCCCATGCCGGTCTTGGCCGAGCAGGGGATCGCGTGGGTGGCGTCGATGCCGATCACGTCCTCGATCTCCTCCTTCGCGCGGTCGGGGTCGGCCTGCGGCAGATCCATCTTGTTGAGCACCGGCACCACTTCGACACCCAGCTCGATCGCGGTGTAGCAGTTGGCCACCGTCTGCGCCTCGACGCCCTGGCTGGCATCGACCACCAGCAACGCTCCCTCACAGGCCGACAGCGAGCGGCTGACCTCATACGAGAAGTCCACGTGCCCTGGGGTGTCGATCAGGTTGAGGTTGTAGACCTGCCCGTTCACTGCCTTGTACTGCAGCGCAGCGGTCTGTGCCTTGATGGTGATCCCGCGCTCGCGCTCGATGTCCATCGAGTCCAGCACCTGGGCCTCCATCTCGCGGTCGGTCAGGCCCCCGCACCGCTGGATGATCCGATCAGCCAGCGTGCTCTTGCCGTGGTCGATGTGGGCAATGATGGAGAAGTTGCGGATGTGGTCCATGGGGATCGCTGAACGTCGCTCACGCGGAAGACAAAACGGCGAAGCCGTTTCAGCGCAAGCTCACATCGCCTTGCGATGTGAAGGGCCGAAGGCCCGTGCTGAAGCTAAAAAAAAGGCACGTCCAAAGTGAGACGCGCCTTCCAACAAAACGTTTGGCAACTGCATGTTGGGCTTTCATTGTAGCCAAAAGCCCTCCGCTGACAGCCGCGTATTTACTGGCTCCGAGCTCGTTGCAGGGTGCCAACAGCGAATTCCATCCACAGGTTATCAACAATGCCTTGTGTATACCCTGGGGACAGTTTGATCGCCCACCGCAACACGCCAAAGCTCTCACTAAACCAGGGTGCCGGGATCACCATTGTATCTGTTCAGCGCTGCAATCCGGGCCAATCCCCAGAAGTTAGCAGGCACACACAAACTTTCGTTTCGCATGCAGACCGACGGGTACGCTCTTGGAACCCCCAGTTCACGCGCCAATGATCTCATCAGGTGAAAAGACCCGCTGCCCGGGTCGGGCAGCGGGCGCGTTACGGCCACCGCCGGGCCGGGTCACTTGGCCGGCCGGATCACCACGTAGTTGACCCACTCACCGCGACGGACAAGCAGGGTGACCTGCTTGTTCTTGTCCAGCTTGCCGACGATGGTGCCGAACTGTTTGGCATCGGCGACCTCGACGTTGTCGACCGACAGGATCACATCGCCCTCGCGCACATTGGCCCGTGCCGCCGGGCCGTCTGCGGCTTCGACACGCACGCCACCGCGAACTCGCATCTCACGCTTTTGCGCGTCGGTGAGGTCGGCCACGGTGAGGCCAAGCAGAGTCTTGGCAACCGACGAAGCTGGCGCTTCGGCCGGCACACCGGCACGCGGCTTGTCAGGCTCGATTTCGGCCACCGTCACCGCGACCTCCTTGTAGGTGCCACGGCGGAAGACTTGCAGAGTGGCCTTGCTGCCAGGCTTGGTGCCACCGATGATGCGTGGCAGATCACCTGATTTCTCGACCTGCCGGCCATCGACCTTGACGATGATGTCGCCGGCCTCGATTCCTGCCTTTTCGGCCGGCGTCCCCGATTCGACCCCTTGCACCAATGCGCCCACCGGCTTGCCGAGACCGATTGATTCGGCCACTTCCTTGGTCACCGGGGCGATGCGCACGCCGATGCGGCCGCGAATGACGCGCCCTGTGCTGCGGAGTTGATCGGCCACACGGCTGGCCTCGTCGATCGGGATCGCAAACGAAATGCCGGCATAGCCGCCCGAAGGGCTGTAGATCTGCGAGTTGATACCCACCACCTCGCCGCGCATGTTGAGCAGCGGGCCGCCCGAGTTGCCGGGGTTGATGGCGACATCGGTCTGGATGAAGGGCAGGAAGTCGCCCGTGTCACGCTGCTTGGCGCTGACGATGCCGGCCGTCACGGTGTTCTCCAGGCCGAAGGGCGAGCCGATCGCCATCACCCATTCGCCGACCTTGAGCTTGCTGACGTCGCCGATCTTCACCGCCGGCAAACCGGTGGCTTCGATCTTCACCACCGCCACGTCGGTGCGTGCGTCGGCGCCGATCACCTTGGCCTTGAATTCGCGCTTGTCGGGCAGCGTCACGATGAGTTCGTCAGCACCGTCCACGACGTGCGCGTTGGTCATCACGAAACCATCGGAACTGAGAATGAAGCCTGAGCCCACGCCGCGTCGCTGCGGCGCATCGTCGTCATCGTTGTTTCCGCGCGGCGACCGGTTGTTGGGCATCGGGATGCCGAATCGGCGGAAGAACTCCTCCAGGTTCGGATCGGTCTGCCCACCGCTGCGCCCGGCGCTCTTGGACTTCTCGCTGGTGCGGATGTTCACCACCGACGGCCCGGCCTGCTCGACCAGGTCGGTGAAGTCGGGCAGCGCCCGGACTTGCGCCACAGCGGGCGTTGGCGGCAGGGCGGCGGCCACGGCCAGGGTCGACAGCAGGGCGGCGGCGACGAAGCCGCGCGCGCTGGGCCGGCGATTCATCGTGAGAGCGGGGCGAAGCATGGGTTCTCCTTGAAGAACATCGAGTGACATGAAACCGCCGCGCGGCTAGCGCTTGCGTTCGAGCGCGGCAGAGAATCGCCTGAGGGTTTCGAGCGGCACGTCACCCATCACCGTGAGCCATTGGTCGTCGCGCTTGAGCATCAAGGTATGGGTGGCGCCGATCGAACCGACGACCTCGCTTTGGTGTCGCTTCGGATCAAAAGGTTCGACGAACATCGACACATGCGTCAAGCCATCCGAATAGATGGCCTGCAACACCACGGGAGCGCCCGGACCGCCGGCGGGGTCCAACGACCGCTTGGCACATTGAACCTGGAGAAAGCCCGGTGGCAAGGCGTTGACCTGCCAGCCTTCATTGTCGAGGGTCGTGGGCAGCACGGCTGGGCGCCGCACACGATAGCCGTCCAGTTGGCGCAGACGGTCTGTGATGAGCGTCAACCGTGGCTTGACCCCGATCGAGACTTCAGAGAAGGCCGACCACTCAAGAATCTGCCCCTCGGGGCCAAGGACATCCGCCCGAAGCAACAGCCCGGTGCGCTGCTCGGCCCAGAGGCGTTGGCTGAATCGAAGGCCATCGCGGGCCCGAAGCACCACCACATCGGCGGCGTGACCGGCCACCATGGCCATGCCTGTCGGGCGGAACTCGTAGGAATCAAGAACCCTCTGCTCTGAGTTCGCGGGCAAGGCCGGGAACCGGGCGCGCGTGTCGCGTTGTTCGACCTCAGCCAGCTTCATGCGTGGCCACAGCTTGTGTACGACGTCGTTGTGGCGCAGGACCGTGAACGCTTCCCCACCCAGCGCATCCACACGTTCGTACTGCTGCTCGGCGTCGAAGTAGTGCGCCACGCGCCACATGGAAACCGAGGCCACATCGCTGGTCACCAAGGTGCCTTCGTAGTTGCGCAGCCGAGCGGCTTCGTGAAGGCGGATCAGCCAGGCCCGCAGATCCGGCGGGCCTGATTTTTCGGCCGATGTCTCGGCCCAGCCCCAGCCCGGCAACAGGCAGGCCGCGGCCAAGCCGGCCACCGACAGGCGGCGGCCCCATGCCACCAGACCACACATCGTCGAACGCCGCATGCAGGCCAATCAGCGTCCTTCCGGCGTCACGGCGACCTGGCGAACACCGCCCGGTGAAGCCAAGGCGGTGCCTTGAGAAAACTGGCGATGCGCATCGAGGTAGCGATCCAGTTCAGGGTTGCGGAGCATGCCACCGCCCGGCCCGGAGGCCGCCGAGACAGGGCCGGAGAGACTGGGCGCGTTGCGGACATCTGCAGGATCCAGACGCACCAGTTGGGGCGCATCGGTGTTCGGCTCCGGCGCACCCTGGCGCATGACCACCAGCGCACCCGCCACCACGACGAACCCTGCCGCCACCGCTGCCGGCGTGGCCCAACGCCCGCGGCGGGCCCCGGCCGCCGCAGATTGCGGCATCGAAAGGCCGGCAGGCATGGCCATCGGCTCGAGCCGGGCAGGTGCAAGCACCACGGGTTCCTCGGCCAGGCGAGCACGCAGGGCCATCAGGAAATCCTGGTCATGCTGGGACGGGCTGGCAAGATCCTCGGAGCGCATGGCGTCGCCGATCCACTGGTAGCTGTGCCATCGGGCCCGCGCAGCCGGATCGTCGCGCCATGCCTCGAAACAGCGGTCAGCCTCGGCACGGTCGGCCTCACCGTCACACAACGCCGAAAGCGCCTGGGCACGCGGGTCGCCGGGTTCGTCTGCGGAGGGGGTCATGGGGGCAACTCCAGTCGAAATGTCGGTCACCAGCGCTCGCCGTCGCGGGTGTCCAGCAATGGGCGCAGGCGCTGTGCGATCGCCTCGCGGGCACGGAAGATCCGGGACCGCACCGTCCCGATGGGGCAATTCATCGCCTCGGAAATCTCTTCATAGCTCAAACCTTCGATCTCGCGCAAGGTGATGGCCTGCCGCAGATCCTCGGACAGCGCCTCGATGGCGGCATTCACCGCGGTGGCGATCTCCTTGGTCGCCAGCAGGGCTTCCGGCGTGGCCATGTCGGTTGGTTCCAATCCGCGGTGCGAAGTTTCATCGTCGTCGTCCGCGCCAGCCAATGCCGACTCGGTGACCAACGGATCGCGTTTGAGGTCGAACAAGGCCTTCTTGGCGGTGTTGACGGCGATCCGATAGAGCCAGGTGTAAAACGCGCTGTCCCCACGGAACTGCGGCAGGGCACGGTAGGCCCGGATGAAGGTCTCCTGGGCAATGTCTGCCACCAGGTCGGTGTCGCGGACCATTCGGCCAATCAGTCTCTCGATGCGACGCTGGTACTTGATGACCAGCATCTCGAAGGCGCGCACGTCACCTTGCTTGACGCGCTCAACCAGCGCGGCGTCGACATCCGGTCCGGCGGCTTTCAC
>CAYJEC010000197.1:0-6170 GCA_964369025.1 uncultured Ideonella sp.
AAGGTCCAGTCGATCTTCGGGTTCACCTGCACCTGGCGCAGGCCCGGCTGCGTGATTTCGACCGGATCCTCGGCGGTCCAGATCTTTCGCTCGGGCACGTTGATGTAGCTCAGTGCAGAGTGCAACGTGGTGGTCTTGCCCGAACCGGTGGGGCCCACACACAGCACCATGCCGTAGGGTCTCTGGACGGCGTACTTCAGCGCGGCCAGGTTGGGTGCGGACATGCCCAGGTTGTCCAATGGGATCGGCTTGGCCGAGGCCAGGATGCGCATCACGGCGTCTTCCATGCCGTTGGCCGTCGGGATGGTGGCAACCCGCAATTCGATCGGGCAACTCGATACGAAGCGCGCGAACGTGATCTTGCCGTCCTGCGGCCGGCGGCGCTCCGAGATGTCGAGATCGCACATGATCTTCAGTCGGGCGATCAATGCGCTGCGGTAGGTGTGCGGCAACTCCAGGTAGGGCTTGAGGATGCCGTCGCGGCGGAAGCGGATGCGCACCTTCTCGCGCCCGGGGTGGGTCTCGATGTGGATGTCCGAAACACCCTGCGAGTAGGCCTCGACGATCATCGTGTTGATCAGGCGCACCAGCGAGTTGTCGGATTGCTCGATCGCGCTCTCGTCCTCGTTGGCGTTGGACGAACCCGTGTCGTGAGACTCCTGCAACTGCGCCAGCAGCTTGCTGGTCCCGCCCTCGTCGAAATTGATCGCGCCGGCCGGGTCGGCCATGCCCCCGGCGCTGCCATCGTCGAAACCGTGCTTCAGGTAGATCTGCGCGATGCTCCGGGCCAGTTGTTCGTTCGCCGGGAGCACCGGCACGATCTTGCACTGCGCGAGAAACTCCAGTTCGTCGATCACGTCCCGGCGCGATGGGTCCTCGATGGCCAGCACGAGACGCCCGGGCAGTATCTGGAGCGGCAGGACTTCCAGGCGCTTGGCGGCCGCCAGCGGCACTTTGCGCACCGCTTCGGCTTCAATGGGGAAGGCATCGACATCGACAATCGGGTAGCCCATCTTGCGCGCCAGCGCTGTGCGCAGGTCGGCGCGCTGCACGTGCCCGGCACGAACCAGGATCTCCCCGAGCGGGATCGAACTGTCGTCACGCTGCTGAGCCAGCGCATCGTCGAGCTGGCCCGCCGAGATGAACCCCAGCGCAATCAGCGCCTCGCCGATGCGGACCATCGGCATGCGCGACTGTGCCGACAGTGCGTTGGCCAGCTGTTCGGCCGTCACCACCCGGTTGGACAGCAACACGTCGCCGATCCGTTGTTCGCGCAGGCGCCCCTGTTCCGCCAACGCGGCGTTGATCTGTGCCGGTGTGGCAGTGTCTTCTGCAACCAGCACCTCGCCCAGGCGCGGGCCGAGTTCGAACGAAGCGAAGGCGGAGCGCGGACAGAACATGCGCCGCACCGCGCCTTTCTCATCCACCGGCGGAAACAGGAAGATGCCCTGAGGTGTCTCCAGGTGGCCGACCGTCTTGCCCGTCAACTCGCCTCCGCCGATCAGGTGCACGACGTAGTCGGTCGCCGGGTGGAAGTCGAGCAGTGCGCCAGGAGCACCCGTGGCGGCCGTGATCCCAGGTCGAAGCGGTGTCGTGATCGTCAGGCTGCGGAACTGGGACAGGCGCAGGGGCATCGTGGTCCGGGCAGGCGGAACCTGCACATGCGCCAAGCCCAGCACCGGGTCGAACAGCGAGAGCTTGCCCGGCATCACCTTGCCGTTCAGGCCGGCAATCTCGCAAGGCTCGTGATCGGATTGGGGCTCGCCATTGGGATAGGCCGCGTAGGGCGGCGTGGGCCACGCAAAGGCGGTGCCACTCGCCCGGCCAGGGTTCGGGTCGGCAAGGTCCGCTTCTTGAGGGACCAGAGACAATTGCGTTGAAAGATCGGTCATGGCCGCGCTCGCGTGAGGCCACCGGCCACGCGACAGGCATGGCAACGAGGCGGATTCGATGCTAGGCCGCGTCCGCCTGTGCCAGTGCCGTGAATAGTGGCGCCAAGCGCAGCCTGTTTCCGCGCTCGCCCGGCTCGACGAGAATCGCCGCATGACCCCCAACGACCGCCCCGCCCGCTGGCAGTTCTGGATCGACCGTGGCGGCACTTTCACCGATGTCGTCGGTCGCATGCCCGGCGGCTCGCTGGTAACAGCCAAGTTGCTGAGTGAAAACCCGGAGCAGTACCCCGACGCCGCGGTGGAGGGCATCCGGCGCCTGTTGGGCCTGAAGCCAGGCGAGGCGATCCACGAGGCGCAGGTGGATTGCGTGAAGATGGGCACCACCGTCGCCACCAATGCCTTGCTGGAACGCAAGGGCGACCCGACGCTGCTGGTCATCTCGGCTGGTTTCCGGGATGCGCTTCGCATCGCCTACCAGGCCCGCCCGCGGCTGTTCGACCGGCGCATCCTGCTGCCGGAGATGCTCTATGAGCGTGTGGTCGAGGCCGATGAGCGTGTGGGCGCGCAGGGCGACGTGGTCCGCCCGCTGGACGAGGCCCGTCTGCGTGCGGATCTGCAGGCGGCCTTCGATGCCGGCCTGCGCAGCTGCGCCATCGTCTTCATGCATGGCTACCGCCACGCGGCGCACGAACTGGCCGCCGAGCGCCTGGCGCGCCAGGTGGGCTTCAGCCAGATTTCGGTGTCGCACCGCATCAGCCCGCTGATGAAGCTGGTGGCGCGCGGCGACACCACGGTGGTCGACGCCTACCTCTCGCCCATCCTGCGCCGCTATGTGGACCAGGTGGCGCGCCAGATGCCCGGTGTGCGGCTGTTCTTCATGCAGTCATCGGGCGGGCTGACCGAGGCCCATCATTTCCAGGGCAAGGACGCGATCCTCTCCGGCCCCGCCGGTGGCATCGTCGGCATGGCGCGCACGGCGCAGGTTGGCGGCCACGACAAGGTGATCGGCTTCGACATGGGCGGCACATCGACCGATGTCTCGCACTTTGCCGGCGAGTTCGAGCGTGCCTTCGAGACCCAGGTGGCCGGCGTACGCATGCGCGCGCCGATGATGAGCATCCACACCGTGGCCGCGGGTGGCGGATCGATCATCCGGTTCGACGGTGCGCGGCTTCGAGTTGGCCCCGAGTCCGCCGGTGCCAACCCGGGGCCGGCGAGCTACCGCCGCGGTGGGCCACTAGCTACCACCGACGCGAACGTGATGCTCGGCAAGATCCAGCCGGCCTGGTTTCCTGCGGTGTTCGGCCCTGCGGCCATTGAGCCGCTGGACCGCTCGGTGGTCATTCGCCGCTTCGACGAACTGGCCGAGTCCATGGGCGGCGCCAGCGGCCGGCCGATGAGCGCCGAGGAGGTGGCCAGCGGCGCGTTGCGCATCGCGGTGGCCAACATGGCCAATGCGATCAAGCGCATTTCGGTGGCCCGTGGCTACGACGTGACGCGCTACACGCTGCAGTGCTTCGGTGGTGCAGGCGGCCAGCATGCCTGCCTGGTGGCCGACGCGTTGGGCATGACACGCGTCTTCGTGCACCCGCTGGCGGGGGTTCTCTCGGCCTACGGGATGGGCCTGGCAGACCAGATTGCGATGCGCGAGGCCTCTCTCGAGCAGCCCCTGAATGTGATCGGCCTGGCCGCGGCAAGTGAGCGCCTGGCCGTGCTGGCGCAGGCGGCTCGCGCCGAACTGGCCAGCCAGGGTGTGGCGGATGAGAAGCTGGTGGTGCACGAGCGCGTTCACGTGCGCTACGAGGGCACCGACACCGCGCTGACCGTGAGCTTGCCGAATGTCGAACCCGAGGCGGCTCTGGCCGGTATCCAGGTGATGTTCGAGACCGCCTACCGGCAACGGTTCGCCTTCTTGATGATGGGCAAGGCGCTGGTGATCGAGGCCGTGTCGGTCGAGGCGGTGGGGGGCGGGGAGCAGACGGCCGCCGGCCCTGTGGTGGCCGGAGCAGTGCCTGCGCATCGGGCCACCCCCGTGGAGACGGTGCGCATGTATGTCGAGGCCGACGACCGGGCGGCCGGCTGGCGTGATGCGGGGCTGTTCCTGCGCGAACGCTTGGCGCCCGGGGCCACCATCGATGGCCCGGCCATCATTGCCGAGGCCACCGCCACCACGGTGGTGGAACCGGGCTGGCAGGCCGTGATGACCGCCGCCGGGCCGATCGAGCTGACAAGGGCGCGGCCGCGCGTGGTGCAGCATGCGGGGGGCACCGAGGCTGATCCGGTCATGCTGGAGGTCTTCAACAACCTGTTCATGAACATCGCCGAGCAGATGGGGTTGCGGCTGCAGAACACGGCCGTCTCGGTCAACATCAAGGAGCGGCTGGACTTCTCCTGCGCGCTGTTCGATGCCGGCGGCCAGCTGATCGCCAACGCCCCACACATGCCCGTGCACCTGGGTTCGATGAGCGAATCGATCCGCAGCGTGATCGAGCGCAACCCGGGCATGCGGCGCGGCGATGTCTATGTGCTGAACGACCCGTACCACGGCGGCACCCACCTGCCCGACGTGACCGTGGTGACGCCGGTCTACATCGAGCCTGGCGAATCACAGCCGGCCTTCTACGTCGCCTCGCGCGGGCACCATGCCGACATCGGCGGCGCCACGCCGGGCTCGATGCCGCCGTTCTCGTGCCGCATCGAGGAAGAGGGCGTGCTGATCGACAACTTCCTGCTGGTGCGCGATGGCCAGCTGAACGAGGCCGAGTTCATGGCCTTGCTGGGCTCGGGCGACTACCCGGCACGCAACCCGCTGCAGACGCTGGCCGACCTGCGCGCCCAGATCGCCGCCAACGAAAAGGGCGTGCAGGAACTCCATGCGATGGTGTCCCAGTACGGCCGCGGCACGGTGGACGCCTACATGGGCCATGTGCAGGCCAACGCGGAAGAGTCCGTGCGCCGTGTCATCACGGCGTTGAGAAACGGGTCATTTGAGCTGGCACTGGACAACGGCGCAGTGATCCGTGTGCAGGTCAGCGTCGATGCAGCGGCGCGCGAGGCGACGATCGATTTCACCGGCACCAGTACGCAAGCCGACAACAACTTCAATGCGCCGAAGTCGGTCACCATGGCGGCTGTGCTGTATGTCTTCCGCACCCTGGTGGACGACGACATCCCGCTGAACGCCGGTTGCCTGAAGCCGCTGCGGGTGATCGTGCCCGAGGGCTGCCTGCTCAACCCGCGCCCGCCCGCGGCGGTGGTGGCCGGCAACGTGGAGACCTCGCAGTGCGTGACCAACGCACTCTACGGCGCGTTGGGCGTGATGGCTGCGGGAGCCTGCACGATGAACAACTTCACCTTTGGCAACGCCACCCACCAGTATTACGAGACGATCTCCGGTGGCTCCGGTGCGGGCCCGGGCTTCGACGGCACCTCGGTGGTCCAGACCCACATGACCAATTCGCGGTTGACCGACCCTGAGGTGCTGGAGTTCCGTTTTCCCGTGAGGCTGGATTCCTATGCCATCCGTGCCGGTTCGGGCGGGGCAGGGCGCTGGCGTGGCGGCGACGGCGGCACCCGCCGTGTCCGTTTTCTGGCGGCCATGACGGCCTCGATCCTCAGCAACGGCCGAGTGCGCGGGGCCTTCGGCCTGGGCGGCGGCCTGCCGGGCGAGGTGGGGTTGAACCGTGTGGAGCGGGCCGATGGCACGGTGGAAAGTCTGGGTCACCTGGGCACCGCCGAGATGCGGCCGGGCGATGTGTTCGTGATCGACACCCCCGGCGGCGGCGGGTATGGAGAACCTGATGAACGCGGCTGAACCGGTCTGGCTGGTCACTGGCTTCGAGCCGTTCGACGGTGAATCGGTGAACCCGAGCTGGGAGGTGGCGCAGGCCTTGCATGGCGCGCCGATGGCCGGTGGCCGGGTGCTCGCTCGCCAGCTGCCGTGCCGCTTCGGGGCAGCACGCGACGCCATGGTCGACCTGCTGGCCGAGTGGCGGCCCCTCTGTGTGCTGGCCTTGGGCCAGGCAGGGGGCCGCACGGACTTCTCTCTCGAACGCATCGCCATCAACCTGGACGATGCACGCATCGCGGACAACGCCGGTGCGCAGCCCATCGACCAGCCGGTGGTGCCGGGCGGGCCTGCCGCCTATTTCGCCACGCTGCCGATCAAGGCCATGGTCTCCGGGCTTCGGGCGGCGGGGTTGCCGGCCTCGGTGTCGCACAGCGCGGGAACCTTCGTCTGCAACCATGTCTTCTACGCGTTGATGCATGGGCTTCGCG
>CAYJEC010000198.1:0-6159 GCA_964369025.1 uncultured Ideonella sp.
CGGGCCTGGGTGGCCCGCTGCGGTGGGGCGACGCGGGCCGAGACCGTGGCCAACGGCCTGGCTGCCTTGCGTGAACGGGGCGCCCAGCCGCACGATTGGGTACTGGTGCACGATGCCGCCCGCTGCCTGATCCGCCCGGCCTGGGTGGACCGCCTGATCGACGCCTGCCAGGACGACGAGGTCGGTGGCCTGCTCGGCCTGCCGTTGGCCGACACGCTGAAGGCGGAGGCTGCGGGCCGCAGCGGCCACACCATCGATCGTCAGCACAAGTGGGTGGCGCAGACACCGCAGATGTTCCGCCTGGGACTGCTGGCACCAGCCCTGGTGCAGGCTGGCGAGCAGGTCACCGACGAAGCCAGTGCCGTCGAGGCACTGGGCCACGCACCCAAGCTGGTGCGCGGCGAATGGGAGAACTTCAAGCTCACCTGGCCCGGCGATTTCGACCTGGCAGCGCGCCTGATACGCACCGTGGCCCCTTCAACAGAAAGCCCGACATGACCGACTCGCCACGATGGCCCGCGTTGCGCATTGGCGAGGGCTGGGACACCCACGCCCTGGTGGTCGGCCGGCCGCTGGTGCTCGGCGGCGTGACGATCCCTCACAGCCATGGCCTGCTGGGCCACTCCGACGCTGACGCATTGCTTCACGCGATCACCGACGCGTTGCTGGGTGCCGCCGGCCTGGGTGACATCGGCCGGCATTTCCCGGACACGGCGGCCGAGTTCAGGGGAGCGGACTCGTCGGCCCTGCTGGCCGAGGCCGCGCGCCGGGTGCGGGCGGCCGGCTGGGACCTGGTGAATGTGGACAGCACCGTCGTCGCCCAGGCGCCCAAGTTGGCGACCCACATCCCGGCGATGTGCCAGCGCATTGCCGAGGTGCTGGGGCTGGCACTGGACGCCGTGAACGTGAAGGCCAAGACCGCCGAGCGGATGGGCCCGGTGGGCGAGGGCAGGGCGATCGAGACGCGGGCCGTCTGCCTGCTGGTCAAGCTCGCTTGAGTCGGATGTGGGCGATCAGCCCACCGTCGCGCGCGTTGGCCAGTTCCAGGCTGCCATCCATCCGCTGCAGCGACTTCTTCACGATGGCCAGGCCCAGGCCGGCGCCGGTGGCGGCCGTGCGGGCTGCGTCACCCCGGAAGAAGGGGGTGGTCAGGTGGTCGAGCTTCTCGATGGCCACACCGGGGCCGTGGTCTCGCACAGTGACGATCACCGAATCGCTGGTTTGCACATGGGTCACCTTCACACGGGCGACCCCGGTTTCCACGGTGCGGCCGTAGCGGCGCGCGTTTTCGAACAGGTTGGAGAAGACTCGGCCGAGCTCGGTGTCATCGCCCTCGACCATCAGGCCGGCCGGCAGGCGCAAGGAGACGCGGATCTGCGAGGTGTCCCGGAAGGCGGCGGCCTCGCGCACGACGACCTGGGTCAGGTCGACCGGGCCGGTGCGGGTCTCGTCCGGCCGGGCGTAGTCCATGAACTTGTCGATGATGGCGTCGAGCTGGTCGATGTCGAGCGCCATGTTGCGCCGGGCTTCCTCGTCCGCCACGCTGATCTCGGCCTCCAGGCGCAGGCGGGCCAAGGGCGTGCGCAGATCGTGCGAGATGCCAGCCAGCATCACCGCACGCTGCTCCTCCACCTTGGCCAGTTCCCGCGCCATCCGGTTGAAACCGATGTTGACCGCGCGGATCTCGCTGGTCAGCGTGGATTCGTCCAGCCGGGAATCGAACTCACCCTCGCGAATGCGGCTGGCGGCAAACGACAGGTCCTGCAGCGGCCGGTTGATGGCGCGGGCGATCAGGATCGATCCGACGATGGTGGCCAGCAGCGCGGTGGCCACCCAGATGAACCAGGTACCGGGGGTCAGCGGTTGAACCCGGGCGTACTCGGCCTGCATCCAGTACGGGTCGCGCTCGATGTTGAAGCCCACCCACAGTGCCTGAACGCCATTCACCGTGCGGGCGACCACGGTGGTCTCGCCCAGGCGGTTCCGCAGGTCGTTGGCCACCAGCCGGGTGAAACGGTCTGTCTCGAAGGGCTCCCATTGGTCACCGGGCTCGCGCGGAACGATCTTCACCGCTTCCTGGTCGCTCATGGTCTTGACCACGGCGATGCGGTTGATGCCGTCCGAGAAGCGCAGCGCGGCGCGCGACAGGTTCACCAGGCTCGCGATCTGCTGTGCGGCCTGCACGGCACGCGGCTCGAACTCGAGCTGGCGCAGGGTCTGAACCCAGGCCAGGATGCCGCCGGCCAACAGAATGGCCAGCAGGAAGAAGGTGCGCCAGAAGAGGTTCAGCGCAAACGGGGGGCGTGCCAATGGCATCTAGGAGCTTTCGGCCGTCCCTTTCAGGCGCCGTCGCCGGGAACGAACACATAGCCTACGCCCCACACCGTCTGGATATAGCGCGGATTTGAGGGATCGGGCTCCAGCATCTTTCGCAGCCGGGAGATCTGCACGTCCAGGCTGCGGTCGAAGGGCTCGAACTCACGGCCGCGGGCCAACTGGGCCAGCTTGTCGCGTGACAGGGGTTGGCGTGGGTGGCGCACCAAGGCCTTGAGCATCGAGAACTCGCCCGTGGTCAGCGTGATCTGCTCGCCGTCCTTCGTCAGACGGCGCAGCGACAGGTCGAACTCGAACGGGCCGAACGTGACGATCTGGGCGTCCTTGGCCGGAGCGCCGGGGGCCTCCTGCGCGGGGCGGCGTCGCAGCACGGCGTGGATACGGGCCAGCAACTCCCGCGGGTTGAAGGGTTTGGGCAGGTAGTCGTCGGCGCCGACCTCCAGGCCGACGATGCGGTCGACGTCCTCGACCTTGGCGGTCAGCATGATGATGGGCGTGGAGTCGCTGGCTGCGCGCAAACGGCGGCAGATCGACAGGCCATCCTCGCCAGGCAGCATCAGGTCGAGCACGATCAAGTCGATGGTCTCGCGGGTCTGCAGGCGCGTCAATGCCTTGGCGTCTTCGGCCAGCAGCACCTCGAAGCCTTCCTGGGTGAGATAGCGCCGCAGCAGATCGCGGATGCGGGCGTCGTCGTCGACAACGACGATCCGGTCCGGTCGGGCGTTCCCGGTGGCATTCATGGCGGCTCCTGAATTTGTA
This sequence comes from uncultured Ideonella sp., assembly GCA_964369025.1. GTDB lineage: Bacteria > Pseudomonadota > Gammaproteobacteria > Burkholderiales > Burkholderiaceae_C > Ideonella. The sequence continues at coordinate 3,094 of CAYJEC010000198.1, forward strand.
ACAGAGCCATTGTGCAGGCCGGTTCACGACGTTTCCGGGCTGTCTGACCCTCTGTTACAAATGTTGCCCCAATAAGAAACGGGTGAGCGGTCGCCGAAAAGCCGTCCTGTCGCGTTGTACTGCCCATGAACCAACCTCCCCGCCTTTCCATGCGTTCCATCGCCCGTCATACCCTGCCATGCGTGTTGCTGCCCCTGGGCGTGGCGGCCGTGGCACAAACGCCGCCCGCTCCACAAGGGGTGCTGAACATCACCGCCAGCGCCACGGTCGAGGTCCCGCACGACTGGATGAGCGTCACCCTGGCCACCACCCGCGAGGGCACCGACGCCGCCAGCGTGCAGCATCAGCTCAAGCTGGCCGTGGACGCGGCGCTGGCCGAAGCCCGCAAGGTCGCCAAGCCCGGCCAGGTGGAGGTCCAGACCGGCGCCTTCTCGATCTTTCCCCGCTACGGCACCAAGGGCACCATGACCGGCTGGCAGGGCCAGACCGAGATGGTGGTGGAGGGCCGCGACATGGGTGCCATCGCGCAACTGACCGGCCGCATCGGCAGCCTGACGATCGCCCGGGTCAGCCAGGGCCTCTCACGCGAGGCGCGTGAGAAGGTCGAGGCCGAGGTCTCCGCGAATGCAGTGGCTCGCTTCCGGGCCCGAGCGGCCGAGCTTGCCAGGCAGTTCGGCTACGCGGGCTACGTGGTTCGGGAAGTCAATGTGTCAGCCGATGCGCCGCCGGTGGGCATCATGCCGATGGCCCGCGGGAAGGTGATGATGGCCCAGGCCGATGCGGGCGAGGCCTTGCCTGTCGAGGCAGGCAAGGGCACGGTCACGGCCACCGTCAGCGGCAGCGTGCAGATGAAATAGCAGGCAGCGCGCGGCCAGCGCCGGTCCGCTCCCGAGCGGCCCCGCACCCTCCGGGAGGGTGGCCGAGGTTCCCGAAAGCCGGGTGTCCCTTTACTGAGCCACCCAGCCGCCGTCCATGTTGATGGCAGCACCGCGCAGGTTGTTGGCGGCGGGCGAGCAGAGGAACACGGCCAGCCCGGCCAGTTCCTCCGGTGTGGTGAACTGCAGCGAGGGCTGCTTCTCGGCCAGCAACTGCTTCTTGGCCTCATCCTCGCTGATGCCGGCGGCGGTGGCGCGTGCATCCACCTGTTTCTGCACCAGCGGCGTCAGCACCCATCCTGGGCAGATGGCGTTCACGGTGACGCCAGTGGTCGCGGTTTCAAGTGCCACGGTCTTGGTCAGGCCGATGATGCCGTGCTTGGCAGCGACATAAGCCGATTTCTGCACCGAGGCCACCAGACCATGCACCGAGGCCACGTTGAGGATGCGGCCCCAGCCACGCGCTTTCATGCCTGGCAAGGCCACGCGAATGGCGTGGAACGCCGAGCTGAGGTTGATGGCAATGATGGCGTCCCATCGATCGACTGGAAAATCCTCTACCGCAGCCACGTGTTGGATGCCGGCGTTGTTCACCAGGATGTCCACCGCCCCGAACTCGGCTTCACAGGCGCGAACCATGGCTTCGATCTCGGCCGGCTTGCTCATGTCGGCGCCGTGGTAAGCGACCTTCGCGCCTCCGGCGGCCACCTGGGCGACTGCGGTCTTGGCAGCCTCGACATCGCCAAAGCCGTTCAACATGACATGGGCACCCTGTGCGGCCAAGGCCTGGGCTATGCCCAGCCCGATGCCACTGGTGGATCCTGTGACGAGGGCGATCTTTCCGTTCAGCATGAAGTTTCTCCGGGGGGTTGCTACAGTGATTATCGGGAACCCCAGCTTGAATGCACATGAACACCACCCTCACACCGCGCTTCGACCAGGTCCAGTGTCTCGATTCACGGGGCCTTCACCACATGGCCTGGGCCGAGTGGGGCGACCCCACGAATCCCAGGGTGCTGATCTGTGCCCACGGCCTGGCGCGGCAGGGGCGTGACTTCGACACCCTGGCGCGGGCCATGGCCGGTGAGTACCGTGTGGTCTGCCCGGACGTGGTCGGCCGCGGCCGGTCGAGTTGGCTGGCCGACCCGATGGGCTACGCGATTCCGAACTATGTGGCCGACATGGTGACCCTGCTGGCCCGGCTGAACGCGAGCGAGGTGCACTGGGTGGGCACATCGATGGGCGGCTTGATCGGCCTGGGCCTGGCCGCACTGCCCGACACGCCCATCCGGCGGTTGGTGCTGAATGACGTCGGGCCCAAGATCGAATACGAGTCGCTGGTGCGCATCGGCCAGTACCTGGGCGTGCCGGTGCGCTGGAACTCGCTGGAGCAAGCGGCCGACGCGCTGTGGGCGATCTCGCAGGGCTTCGGCCCGCACACCCGCGAGCAATGGTTGGCGCTGACCGAGCCACAACTCAAGGCGGACGGCGCGGGCTTCAAGCTGCACTACGACCCGGCGATCGCGGTGCCGTTCCGCGCTGTCACGGCCCAGGTGGCCGCAGCCGGCGAGGCCATGTTGTGGCATGGCTACGACCAGATCTGCTGCCCGACGCTGCTGCTGCGTGGCGCCGAGTCGGACCTGCTCAGCCGCGAGACGGCCAACCAGATGGCGCAGCGCGGCCCGCGGGCCCGGCTGCACGAGTTCGCCGGTGTCGGCCACGCGCCCATGCTGGTACAGCCCGATCAGGTCGAGGTGGTGCGCCGCTTTCTGCTGGAGCCATGAAGAGCCGCCTGGCCGCACCGGACGGCAGCCAGGCGCCCATCGTCGCCCTGGCCGACGATTCGAGCGCCGGCGCATCGGCCCTGGAACGTGCGACCGCCTTCGCCGAGCCGCTCTTGCAGGGCCGCGTCCTCGACACCGGCGAGGACGCATTCGCACACGCGCAGGGGGTGGCCGGTGTGCTGGCATCGATCGGCGGGGCGCCAGGGTTGCAGGCTGCGGCTTACCTGGTCTACGCGGGCGACTACCTGCAGCGGCCCGAGGAGGTGGTGGCCAAGGCCTTTGGCCCCTCGTATGCCAGCCTGGTGACCTTGACTCGCAAGCTGGTGCAGATCCAGCGCGCGGCCCGTGAAGCGCAGGTAGAACAAGAGCAGCAGGCCCAGCAGACCGAGCGCGTCCGCAAGATGCTG
>CAYJEC010000199.1:0-4544 GCA_964369025.1 uncultured Ideonella sp.
CATGAACGTCGGCGGCCAGGCGCTTGAAGTCGGCCCGGGTGCCGTACTCGGGCGAGATCTGCTGGAAGTCGAGGGCGTCGTACTTGTGGTTGGTGTAGGCCAGGTGGATCGGGTTCAGGTACAGCACGTCAGCGCCCAGGCCTTGCACATGGTCCAACCGGGTGGTCAGGCTCGCCAGGTCGCCGCCCCAGAAATCCAGCTCCTGGCTGTTCAGCTTGGCGTCGGCCAGGTAGGTGCCGGGGCGCGACGGCTCGCTCCAATCGCGCAGCACCTTGGGCGGCGGGTACAGGCCGCGCTTGGCGGCCAGGTCAGCAGACGGCACGAATCGGTCGACGATCACCTGGTAGACGATGGCGCCGTTGCGCCAGTCGCGTTCGCGTTTCTCGTACACGGTTGGCGCTGCCGTGCCGGCAGCCACCAGCACGGGTGCGGCCAGAAGGCCGATCGCGACGATTTGTTGGATCGTGTGTGTCATGGGGTGTTGACTCGCAGGTGGCCGATACAGGCCTTGAATGGTGGGATTTGTTGGATGACGGCGCGCTGACACCAAGGCGCGGCCTGGCCTGGCACGGGTTCAGCCCTTCACGCCGCCGGCGGCCAGGCCGGCGATCATCCAGCGCTGGGCGAGCAGGAACACGGTGGTGATGGGCAGGCCCGACAGCAGCGCAGCGGCCGCAAAGTCGCCCCAGCGGAAGTTGTGCTCCTGCACGAACAGCTTGCTGCCCACGGCGAGGGTGAGCTGATCCTGCTGCGACAGCAGCACGCTGGCCACCGGGTACTCGATCACCGCGCCGATGAAGGCCAGCATGAACACCACCACCAGGATCGGGATCGCCATCGGCAGCAGCACGCGCCAGAAGGCCTGCCAGGGCTTGGCTCCGTCCACACGGGCAGCCTCCTCGATCTCGCCGGGCAGCGTGTCGTAGTAGCCCTTCAAGGTCCACACATGCATGGCAATGCCGCCCGAGTAGGCCAGCACCAGCGACCCATGGGTGTTCAGGCCGATGGCGGGAAACGCCGTGCCAATGCGGTCGAAGATGGCATAGATGGCCACCAGAGCCAAGACCGCCGGGAACATCTGCATCAGCATCAGGCCAGTGAGCAGTTGCTGCCGGCCGCGGAAGCGGATGCGGGCCAGCGCGTACGAGGCGGTGGTCGAGAGCAGCAAGGTGACGGTGGCCGACAGCAAAGCCACCTTGATCGAGTTCCACAGCCACCGCATCACCGGCAGGTCGGGCAGGATGGGCTGGCCGTCCGGGCCCGGGTAAGGCAGGCCAAGCACGAAGCGCCAATGCTCCAGGCTGATGGCAGGAGGGATCAGCGAGCCACTGGCGAAGTTGCCCGGCCGCAGCGACACCGAGATCACCACCAGGAAAGGGAACACCACAGCCGCGCAAAGCAGCAGCAGGAACAGGTGCGCCAGCACCAGGCGCAGGCGCTGCGATTTCGGCTGGACGATGGCCACGGCGGTGCTCCTTCAGCGTTTGGCGTCGTCGGCCGACAGCCGGGTGAAACGCAGTTGCAGCACGGTGACCGCCGCCACGATCAGGAAAATCACGGTGGAGATGGCAGAAGCCAGGCCGAACTGCTGGCCCGCATCCTGGAAGGCGATGCGCCAGGTGTAGCTGACCAGGATGTCGGTCGTGCCGGCGGGCAGCGCGGTGTCGAGCTGGTCGGGCCGGCCGCCGGTGAGCAGGCTGATCAGCACGAAGTTGTTGAAGTTGAAGGCGAAGGCAGAGATCAGCAACGGCGTCAGCGGCTTCATGATCAGCGGGAGCGTGATGGCGCGGAAGTTGGTGAGCGGCCCGGCCCCGGCGATGGCCGATGCCTCGTACAGGTCGGAGGGGATCGACTTGATCAGCCCCGAGCACAACACCATCATGTAGGGGAAGCCCAGCCAGACGTTGACGATCAGCAGCATCACCTTGGCCAGCAGCGGGTCGCTGAACCAACCCGGCCGGATGCCAAACAAGCCGTCGAGGATGAAATTGATCTCGCCCAGGTTCTGGTTGAACAGGCCCTTGAAGACCAGGATGGAGATGAAACCCGGCACCGCGTACGGCAGGAACAGCACGAGCCTGTAGGCGCCCTTGAACTGCAGCGCCTCCCAGTTCAACAGCACCGACAGCAGCAGGCCCAGGCCGGCGGTGAAGACGACCGTCAGTCCTGAGAACACCACTGTCCAGAGGAAGACGCCGAGGAAAGGCTCGCGAAACTTGCCCTCGCTGAAGATGGTGGCGTAGTGGCGCCAGCCCACGTTCACCCGGTAGCCCGGCAGGAGGGTGGTGCCCTCGGCCGAGGTGTAGAAACCCGTGTCGCCATCCGGCCGATAGCGGGCCTTCGTGAGCCGATCGACCAGCGCGCCATCGGCATCGGCCAGGTACAGGGGCTGCATCTGCGCGAATTCGCGCAGGCTGATCAGCGTCAGCCGGGCGCCGCGCGGCGTGGTCAGTACGATGCCGCGAAGCGCTTCGATACGTGGCACGACGGCGCGCAAGGGCAAGGCAGCGTCGAGGGATGCAGCGTCGGCCGCCTGCATCGCCACCTCGGTGCGTGCGGTGCCCGGCGGGGGGTTGTTCAGTGTCAGCGGCGCGCTCACCCAAGTGTCGCCGGCTGATTCGAGCCGCAGCCGGAAGCGCTCGCCCTCGGCATGCAGCGTGAAGGCCAAGGCGGAGTCGGGTGCCGGCACCGCTTCATCGAGCAGGTAGGCTCGGGTGGCCTCGAAGTCGAGCAGGTTCTGCGAGCTGTAGTTCGTGAAGCCGATGCCCACCGTGTAGAGCATCGGGAAGATCACGAACAGCGCCGCTGCGGCCACGCCCGGGAACAGGTAGCGCAGGGCGTTGGTGCGGGCAGACGTGTAGGTCCACAGCGCCAACGCGGTGATCAGCAGCAGAGTCAGTGCCAGCAGCGCCTGGCCGGCGGCATGCACCAGGAACACCGCATAGAGGCAAATCCCCGTGGCTGCGGCACCGGCCAGGCGGGCCGGCCAGTGGCTTGGGTCGCGGCGCGCAGCGGCCGGGCTCATGGTCGGGCGCCCGGCACGATGCGGCGGGCCGCGGAGGCCAGCGCCGTCTTCGGTGTCTGCCGCCCTTCGGTGAGGTTGGTCAGGGCGGACTTCATCGCCCCCCAGAAGCGGCTCATTTCAGCGATGCTCGGCGTGGGCACGCCATCCCGTGCCGAGGCCATGATGCCGGCAACCTTGTCTCCCACACCGGGCTGGGCGGCGAGTTCGGCATAGTAGGCACGGCTGGCCGGCGCACCGATGGGCTCAGCCCGATCGATGGCACGAAGCCCGGGCAGGGACAGCAGGTGGTTCTCGATCAACTCGGCCGCCAGTTCGGGCTGCCTGCAACTGCGGCTGATCAGCAGACCCTTGATGCCGACATAGGGCACAGCCGGCCGCTGGCCGACGGCCGGGATCTTGGCGACGCCGAAATCCACCCCGACTCGTTTCAGATTGACCCAGGCCCAGGGCCCGTTGATCATCATTGCCACCTGCCCGCTTGCCACTGCGGCCTCCATCTCGGCATAGCCGCTTCCGGCAGGCATCAGGTTTTGGCGGATCAGGCGGTCGATCAACTGGGCGCCCATCAACGCTCCGTGGCTGTCGACGCCTGTGTCGCTCGGGTCGTAGCTGCCGTCGCTTCGCTGTCGAAACGCATAGCCGCCGTTTGCAGCCAGCAGCGGCCAGGTGAAATAGTTGTTGGTGTAGTCCCAGAGGATCGCGCGCCGGCCCTGCTTCTGCAGTTGGGCGTCGAGGGCGAACACCTCGTCGAAGGTCTTCGGCGGGGTGTCGACCAGGGCCTTGTTGTAGAGCAGGGTCACCGCCTCGATCGCATACGGGTACCCCCAGAGGCGGCCGCGGATCCCGAAGCCTTTCCAGGCCAGCGGATCGATGTCGTCCTTCAGGCGCTTGTTCGGTGTCACCGAACGGATCAGGCCACTGGAGGCCCATTCGCCGATCCGGTCATGGGCATAGACATAGATGTCCGGCCCTTTGCCCGCGGCTGCAGCCTGCTGGAACTTGGACGGGCCCTCGATCGGGTCCGGGGTCTCGATCACCACCGGTACGCCGGTCTCGGCGGTGAAGCTTTCTGCCGCGCGGCGCATGCCCTTGGCACCCTCGACGGTGAACCAGACCACCAGCGGATCGGCCGCCGCCCGCGCGGGCGCTGAAGCCGCCCAGCCGGCCGCCCAGGCCAAGCCGGTGTGGGTGAAATGCCGCCTCGAGAAGCTCATGTATGTAGTTTAGCTACACATTGGCAACGATTGCAACTGGCAATCGACCCGATTTGGGGAGTGATTGGCGCTGGAGTACGCCTGCCAGATCGGTAGTTTCACTACATCATGGTCGATTTCGGTGCGGCGCAATGCTTGGCAATGAACGCGGCGTGGTCGGGCATCACCTCCACGCACTTGGTGATCACCGCGCGTACGCTCTCCAGGTACTTGGCTACCTCGACCTCGGGCTGCAGATCCACCAGCGGGTGGTAGCGGCGTGGCACCAGGTTCTGCCCCTCGAAGACCTGCAGCCAGCTCTCCTC
>CAYJEC010000199.1:4554-6124 GCA_964369025.1 uncultured Ideonella sp.
CCTACGGCACCTGTATCCCAAACCTAGCTTTTCCCGATACCACGCCGGCCGACACCGACGGGCCGATGCCGCCGCAGCTCTCCTCGGTGAACAACTCGTTATCGACGCGCACCATGCGGCCGTGCGCGGCAAAGAGCTCGATCTTGTGTGTCAGCGAGTCGGGAACCGGCATGTGGGCGCAGGCCTCCCAGAAGGCTGAGTCGGTACGCTGATTCAGCTTGTAGTGCAGGATCACGAAGTCGCGGATCCGCTCGTACTCGAAGCGAGATTGGCGGTTGTACTCTGCGATGTCGACCGGGTCGAAGCCCTGGTCGGGGAAGTAGTCGATGAGCCGCTGCAGCGACGACTGGATCAGGTGGATGCTGGTCGATTCCAGCGGCTCCAGAAAACCGCTGGCGAGGCCGATCGCCACCACGTTCTTGTTCCACGCCTGCTTGCGCATGCCGGTGACGAACCGGATCTGCCGCGGGTCGGCCTGAGGCTTGCCATCGAGGTTGGCCAGCAGGGTGCCTGCCGCCTCATCGTCACTGACGAACTGGCTGCAGTAGACATGGCCATTGCCGATACGGTGCTGCAGCGGAATGCGCCATTGCCAGCCGGCACGGTGCGCGGTGGAGCGGGTGTAGGGGGTCAGAACGGGCGCCGAGTCGCAGGGCACGGCCAGTGCACGATCGCAGGGCAGCCAGTGAGTCCAGTCCTCGTATCCGGTCTTCAGTGCCTGCTCGATCAGCAAGCCGCGGAAGCCGGAGCAGTCAATGAAGAACTCGCCCTCCACCCGCTCGCCACTCTCAAGCACGACCGCGTCGACATGGCCGTCGGGCTCGCGCTGGCTGACCTGGACGATTTTGCCCTCGGTGCGCTGGACACCCTTGGCCTCGCAGAACTGGCGCAGGAAGCGTGCATACAGCGACGCGTCGAAATGGTAGGCGTAGGCGATGTCGTTGAGTGGCGAGTTCGGGACATCGGTCTGCGGCGGGAGGAACCTGTTGGCCTTGCTGGCCATCCGGGTGATGCAGTAGTTCTCCAAGCCGGGGGCCTTGCCGATGGCGTGCATCTTCTGCCAGTACTGGTCGAAGCGCACCGTCCACAGATCCTGCCCGATCTTGCCGAAGCCGTGCATGTAGCGGTCACCCAGCCGGCCCCAGTTGACGAACTCGATGCCCAGCTTGAAGGTCCCCTGCGTGGCCTTCAGGAAGGCCGTCTCGTCCAGGCCGTTCACCTTGTTGAAGATGCGGATCATCGGGATCGTGGCTTCACCGACACCGACGATGCCAATCTCGTCGGATTCGACGAGGCGGATGCGGTAGCGCCCGCGCAGCGCGGTGGACAACGCCGCCGCCGCCATCCAGCCGGAAGTGCCGCCACCCACGATGACGATGGTCTTCAGAAGCTCGGTGTGCATGGGCCGCGCCCTTCTTCGAATCGGAATTGAAAAGGGGAGCCCGAAGGCCCCCCGTGAGCATAGGGCATGGAGCCCTTATAACTTGTAGTGCAGGCCGGCCAGGTAGGACTATCCGATATTCTTGGTCTAGGTGACCACCCCGGTGGCGCAGTTGTACTTGGTGTTAGG
>CAYJEC010000200.1:0-6073 GCA_964369025.1 uncultured Ideonella sp.
GGTCGCGGAGTTGGGCGACCTCGCGCAGCAGCATGTCAATCTGCTGTTGCTGCCGCACGATCACCTGGTTGAGCTGGTCCACCAGGTCTTCGCTGAAACTGGCCTTGATCTCCAGTTCGGTGAGCCTGCGGTCGATGTCGTTGTCCATGGGGCTCAGTCTGCCATCGTGTCGGCGGCCACGGGGTCGGCAGGCTTGGCGGCACCGCGCATGTTCAACCAGGCCCCGGCTGCCCCGCAGGCGGCGATGACGCCCATGCCGACAAAAGCCCAGGCATCCGGCACCTGGCGGAAGATCAGCCAGCCGAGCCCGGTGGCGACGGCAATCTGCAGGTAAACGAAGGGCATCAGCGTGGCCGTGGGCGCCATGCCGAGTGCCAGGATCAACAGCAAGTGGCCGGTGGTGCCGAGCGCGCCGATCAGGGCCATCAGGCCGAGCTGCCAGCCGGGGGCGGCCTGAAGGATCCCCGCCACGTCCAGCGGGCTGGCCAGCAATACCGGCGTCAGCAGCGCGGTGCCGGCCAGGCCGGTGTAGAAATGGGTTGTGTAGGGGCTTTCGGTGCCCGACAGGCGCCGCGTCAGCACCTGAAAACTCGCATAGGTGAAGGCACCAGCCAGCGGGAACACCACCGCCCAGCCGAACAGGCCCGAGCCGGGCCGGATGACGATTAACGCGCCCGCGAAGCCACCCGCCACCAGCGCCCAGCGTACCGGCGTCACCCTTTCGTGCAGCCACCAGCCGGCCAGCACGATCACCAACAGCGGTGTCAGCATGTTGATGGCGGTGAACTCAGGCACTGGCATGTGCTGCACGCCGTAGAAGCTCATCGCGCTGGTGGCTGCCAGGAGCGCGCCGCGGACGAACTGGAAGCGCGGGTGCGTGGTGGTGAAGGCACGCCGGCCGCCGCGCCAGGCCAGCCAAACCCCCATCACCGTGGCCTGAAAGGCATAGCGGGCCCAGAAGAAGATCAGCACCGGCATGAAGCCGCCGAGGTAGCGGCTGGTGCTGTCCATGCTGGCGAAGCAACTGGCCGCCAGCGCGATCAGCGTCACGCCCAGCAACGGGCGTGACGGGGGCAGGCCGAGTGCGGTCACGCGGCCGAGGCCGCCGCAGGCGCCGCAAGCCGGTCGGCCCACAGCGACCACAGCGGCGTGACCTTGCCGGGCAGATCAGGCAGGGAGCCGAGCGGCACCCGGCTCTCGCCCGGTGCGTGGAAATCGCTGCCGCGCGAGGCCAGCAGGCCGAACTCCAGCGCCATGTCGGCGTAGCGGGTCACCTCGTCGGGGAAGTGGCTGCCGCAGGTCACCTCCACGCCCTGGCCGCCGTGGGCCTGAAACTCCGAAAACAGCGCGTACTCCTCGGTGGGCGTGAAGCGGTAGCGGGCCGGGTGGGCAATGGCGGTGACGCCACCGGCGCCATGCACCCAGGCCAGGGCCTCGCCCAGGCCGGCCCAGCGGTGCGGCACGAAGCCCGGCTTGCCCTCCTTGAGGTAACGGGTGAAGACCTCATGCACGCTGCTGCAATGGCCCCGTTCGACCAGGAAGCGGGCAAAGTGCGTGCGAGATACCAGCTCCGGGTTGGCCGCATAGGCCGTGGCGCCTTCATAGGCGCCGTGGATGCCGACGCGGGCCAGGCTTTCGCCCATGCCCTGCGCACGCGCCGTGCGGCCGGCGCGCAATTGCGCCAGACCCTGAACCAGCCTGCGCTCGTGCGGGTCGAAGCCGAACCCGAGGATATGCACCGTCTCGCCGGCAAAGGTGACCGAGATCTCGACGCCCGTCACGTAGGCCATGCCCAGCGCAGCTGCAGCCGCCAGGGCCTCGGCTTGGCCGCCGATCTCGTCGTGGTCGGTCAGCGACCAGAGTTCGACTCCGCCGTCGTGAGCCCGCTGGGCCAGCGCCGCTGGCGCGAGGCTGCCATCGGAGCAGATCGAATGGCAATGGAGGTCGGCGTTCAAAAGGTGCACTGCAGCATTTTACGGAGGAGCCCCTGGCCCCTGTGCGGGAAAGGGATCAACGGCCCCGCGCATGGATGCGGCCGCCGGCGGTGTCCATGAACTGCTGGACGATGTCCATGCGCTTCGGGCCCGTCCAGTCCGGGTGGCTGAGATCGATCACCCGGCACGGGTGCGGCGGGTCCAGCATGGCGCGCAATTCGGCCCATTCATGGCGCGGCCCCGGTTGGTCGAGTGAGTTGGAGCGCTCGATCACCAGAAGGTGCAGCACCCACCCACGGGCCCGCGTGTCGGTCTTGGCGAACAGCCACGCGCGGCCGACGGCGGGCTCGCGACGCAACCTGCCCAGCAGCGGGCGCAGTGCGCGGCCGGACAAGCGAGCTGGGGTCAAGGCCTGGCCACCGTCGAAGTTCAGCAAGGCGCCCATCGCCTGATCGGCCTCGCGTTCCAACTCGTTGAGGCGGCTGCGCAAGGCGCGCAAGGCGTCCAGATCCTCACGCTGCATCCAGGCGCGTTCCAGTCGGCGTGCGGCGGGCAGCGACCATGACGGATCCTCCAGTTCCTGCCGCACCATTCGGCCGAAGCGGTCGCTTCGTTCATCGGCATGCACCAGCGCCGCCAGCAACCTGGTGCCCTCGGCAGCCGCTTCCGGCAGATCCAGTTCCCGGCCGCGTGGTGCCAGCGGGCCCTGGGCGTCCAGCAGCAGGCTGCCGAGCAGGTGGCGCGCAGCGGCCGAGGTGGTATGCCGCGCCAGCGCCTCGCGGGCGACAGGCAGCGCCGCCGCCGCCCCCAGCACCTCGTGCGTGGTGTGTGCCCACAGCAGATGATCGTCCAACGGAAGGGGCTTCTCGGCGTCGGCTTCCGCCAGTTCGGTCAGCAACCGCTCGCGCTGGCGGTGGTCGTGGTGGCGGTCGGCCCAGTCAGGGGCGACACGCTGTTGCCAGAGGCGGTCCAGCGCGTCGATCCAGCCGTCGAGCCCGGCGCCCAGCAGGGCCTCGGCTGCATTCGGGCCCACCGCGGCGGTGATCGCGAGCGGCTCACCGGTCAGCGCCAGGCGGTCGCGAAGTGCGGCGCGCCCGTCAGGGCGCCCATCCACGCGCGACGGGGCGGCATGCAGGGATTCCTGCAACCAGGCTTTGGCCTGGGGGTGGCGGAGGCTGGCGGCGATCAGCACCTTCAGCTCGCGCAGCGGCAGCGCGTCCGGTACCGCGGACTGCTGCGTGCCGTCCCAGCGACGGGGCCAGAACACCTCATCGAGGAAGTGTTGCTGGATCGCCGTGCGCAGGAGTGCCTGAGCCAACGCCGGGCCCCGGCCAACGCTGCAAGCCAGGCGGTCGGCGGCCAGGGCCTCTTCGCGCGCGACCACCAGCGCGCGGGCCTCGAAGCGCGGCCAGATGTGGCGCAGGAACAGGGTGATGAAGGCATCCGCCCATTGCGGCAGCAGCCGAGCGGGACGCCAGGCTGCCACCAACCCAGCCCACAGCCGGCGCTGGCGCTCCAGCCACGGCACCGGCTCGCGCCAGGCGCTGCGCCAGTCGGGCGCCCGCCGCAAGGGTGCCAACTCCACCGCCAGCAGCGCCGCCAGCGGCCCCGGAGTGAGCGACATCATCAAGGGCAGCCCCAGCACCAGCGTATGCTGGCTCAGACCCAGCGGGCCCAGGCGGGGCCGGCCGATCAGGCGCGCGCCGAGAGAGTTGTCCAGCACCACCTGACGCACCGGCGCCGCGTGGAGTTGGGCTCGCACCTCGTCGATCAGCGCTTCGAGGGCCGGTGCCTGGCCCGGTGCGAGTGCCAAACCCAACGGTGCGGCCGGTTGCAGGCGCAGCAGGCGGGCCAGCGGCCAGGCGGTGCCTGCGGCGACGACCAGCAGCAGCCACGCCGCCGCCTGCCAGGCACCGGTGGCCTCGCCTGCGAGCGAGACGATGGCCCACCCTGCCATGGCCAGCACCAGGACGATGGCCGCCCAGCCGAGGGCCTTCGCCGTCAGTGCCGCCATGGCGGTTTCTATCAGGAAGCGACGGGGGCGGTCTCGCCAGGCGTTGGCGTGCTGGCCGACCCGGCGCCGAAACGCCTGTTCACTCATGCATCGGTGCCCGTGGTGGAAAGCTTGGGCGTGGTATCGCCGCCCAATCGCCCAACTTTAGCGGTCGATTCGTAAGAGTCGGCCCGTGTCGGTCAGCAGGTAGATCCAGCCGTCCGGGCCCTGGCGCACGAAGCGCACCCTGTCTTTCAGTGCATTGCCGAGGGGTTGGTCGCGCGACACCTCGCGGCCCCCTTCAAGCACCAGGCGCCACAGGGTCTGCCCCGCCAGCGCGCTGACGAAGGCATTGCCGCGCCATTCAGGAAAGCCGCCGCCGGTGTAGAACATCAGCCCACTGGGGGCGGTGGAACTGGGAACCCAGTACGAAATGGGTTCGACCAATGGCGGCGCGTGGGTGCCGCCACCGATGCGACAGCCGGCACCCACCGGCGAGCCATAGGGGCAACCGTAGCTGACCAACGGCCAGCCATGGTTCCCGGCGCGCTGCACGCGGTTCAACTCGTCACCGCCCTGGGGGCCATGCTCGGTGAGCCACAGGTCGCCGGTGTCCGGATGGATGGCCAGGCCCTGCGGGTTTCGGTGACCGTAGCTCCAGATCTCCGGGCGGCTGCCCGGGCCGAGCGTGGGGTTGTCCGGCGGCAGGCTGCCATCCGGCCGGATGCGCACCACCTTGCCCAACGTGGTGGCGAGGTCTTGCGCCGGGCTGCCGAGTTGGCGTTCGCCCAGCGAAACGAACAGGTTGCCGTCGGGCGCGAAGGCCAGGCGCGAGCCGAAGTGGCCGTTGCCTGACACCTTGGGAACCTGCCGGTAGATGACCTGCAGCGCCTGCAACTCGGCACCAACCAGCCGGCCGCGGGCCACTGCGGTGCCGGCGCGGCCCGCCTCGCTGCCGGTGCCGGGCTCGGAGTAGCTGAGGTACACCCAGGGCTGGCTCGCGAACTGGGGGTCGATCACCACGTCCATCAGGCCGCCCTGGCCAGCCGCAGCCACCTTGGGCACACTGGCGATCTCCGCCTCGATGGACCGGCCATCGGCTGACAGCCGGCGCAGGCGGCCCGCCTTCTCCGTGACCAGCATGCGGCCATCTGGCAGGAAGGCCAGGCCCCATGGGGAGGTGAGCGCGGCGTTCAGCTCGTCGACCTTGACGCCGCCCGGCGCCGTGGCGACGCCTCCACAACTGCTGCCGCTCGAGAGCACCACCAGCCAGGCCACGGCCACTCCGGCCAAACGCGCGTTGCAGCGCAGTCGGATGCGCGCGAAGGCGCGGGAGCTTTGGGCAGGTTCCAGCAACGACATGAAAGCCGATCTTGACAGGACGCCCGGGCCTTGCCAAGGCTGCTGCCTCGCCGACAGGCCACACGTTGGACATGCGTAGCGGCCGTGACCACAGGATGTCGCTGCGCCAAGCTTCGCAAGCAGCACGACGTGCAAGCTTTCAACGAGCCTGGAGCAGGCTTTCTGAGAGCCCGAATTCAGGGTGCGACGGCGGAAGGCTCACCGCCAGCCACCGCCGGTACATGCCATGGAGCGCGCAGGCTTACGCGAGTGCCATGCGGCAAGGCCTGCCATTCGAGTTCCCCACCCAGGCGCTGGGCCCGGTTGCGCATGTTGGCCTGCCCACGCCCGCCACTGCGGGCGGCACCGCCGAGCCCGGCGCCGTTGTCCTCGATCTCCAGTGCCAATGCCCCGCCCCCCAAAGCCAGGCGAATGGTCACGGTGGTGGCCCGGGCGTGCTTGAGCACGTTGGTCAGTGCCTCCTGGATGATGTGCAGCAGTTGCAGCGCATCGTGCGGCGCCAGTGGCGAGCCGCCTTCCGGCGTGGCATCGGGGACAGCGATCTCCCAGCGCGGTGCGAGGCCGGCCTCGCGCAAGCGCGCGTCCCAGCGGAAGCGGAAGTTGCCGAAGGCGGTGTCGAAATCCTGCTCCTCGGAGGCGAGCGCCTCGATGGCCACCCGCATCTGGTCGATGGCGCCGCGCAAGGTGTCGGCCATGGCGCCGCTGTCCATGGCGCCGCGCTCGGCGCGCGACAGCGAGGTGAACAGCTGGGAACCCAGGCCGTCGTGCAGGTCGCGCATGATGC
>CAYJEC010000201.1:0-6065 GCA_964369025.1 uncultured Ideonella sp.
TCGTGCTGGACGCCACGGCCGCCCCCCTGAACCTCAGCCCGGCGCAATTGCAGCGCCTGGGTGACCGGCGCTTCGGCGTCGGTGCCGACCAGATCCTCGTCGTCGAGCGGCCCACGCGGCCGGATGTCGACTTCCGTTACCGCATCTTCAACGGCGCCACGGGTGCCGAGGTCGAGCATTGCGGCAATGGGGCCCGCTGCTTCGTGCGCTACGTGCGCGAGCACGGTTTGACCGACCTGAGCACGGTGCGCGTCGAGACAGTCAACAACCTGCTGGAGCTGCGCCTGCAGGCTGACGGGCGTGTGACCGTCAACATGAACCAGCCGCGGTTCGATCCGCCCAGCCTGCCCTTCGACCCCGCTGGCCTGGTGCCGCGCCGCGTCGGTGGCGGCGACCTGTGGCCGTTGGCGCTTCCTGGGGGGCCCACATTGGAGGTGGCCGTGGTCTCCATGGGCAACCCGCATGCCGTGCTGCGTGTGGACGAGCTCACCCAGGCGCCTGTGGGCCAGCTGGGCCCGCTGGTCGAGCACCATGTGCGCTTCCCGCGCCGCGTCAACGCCGGTTTCATGCAGGTGCTGTCTCGCTCGCACATCGCGATCCGCGTGCACGAGCGTGATGCTGGCGAGACCCTGGCCTGCGGCACCGGGGCCTGCGCGGCGGTGGTGTCGGGCATCGCATTGGGCTGGCTGGATGCCAAGGTCGACGTCGAGACCCGTGGCGGCCGCCTGACCATCGAGTGGGCCGGCGGCGACGCCCCGGTCTACATGACCGGCCCCGCCGAAACCGTGTTTGAAGGAGAAATCGAACTGTGACCACCCCTGGAGGAGCCGGCGTGCAAGGCATCACCGAAGACGACATCGCCGCCTACCTGGCCAACACGCCGGGTTTCTTCGAGCGCCACGCGGAGCTGCTCGCCGCGATCCAGCTGGCCAGCCCGCACGGCGGGCGCGCCGTGTCGCTGCAGGAGCGGCAGATGGAGATGCTGCGCGAGCGCATCAAGGGCCTGGAGCGCCGCATCATCGACATGATCCGCGCCGGCCACGACAACGAGGCGCTGGTGGGCAAGATGCACCGCTGGACTCGGGCCGTCATGCTGGCGCGCAGCGCCGCGCTGCTGGGCCAGATCCTGGTCGAGGAGCTGAAGCACGAGTTCATGATCCCGCAAGCCGCCCTGCGGGTGTGGGGCGTGGCGCCCTCGCATGCCGGCCTGCCCTGGGCCCAGCAGACCGGCGCCGATCTGAAGACCTTTGCCGCCAGCCTGAGCGTGCCCTATTGCGGGCTGAACTCGGGCTTCGAGGCGGCAGCCTGGCTGGCGGCAGATGGCGCACCGCCGCAGTCGCTGGCCCTGGTGCCGCTGCGCCTGGGCCCGGCGGCCGGCGAGTGCTTCGGCCTGCTGGCCATGGGCTCGCCCGATGCCCTGCGCTTCCAGAGCGACATGGGCACCGAGTTCCTGGTGCAGGTCGGCGACCTGGCCAGCGCGGCGCTGGCGCGATTGCTTTCCGACTGATCGTGATGGACGGCAGCGCGCGCCCCGAAGCGGTCGAGCGCTACCTGGCCCACCTGCGTGTCGAGCGCCGCGCCGCAGCGCGCACGCTGAGCCTGTACGAGGACGCGCTGGCGCGGCTGGTGAAGGGTGCCGGCGAGGTGGCCGTGCCGCTGCAATCCCTGCAGCCGCACCATGTGCGCATGCTGATGGCGAAACTGCATGCAGGTGGCCTGGGATCGCGCAGCCTGTCGTTGCAGCTCTCGGCCTGGCGTGGCTTCTACCGCTGGTGGGGCGCACAAGGCGGCGTGGCCCTGAACCCGGTCGACGGCGTTCGCGCGCCCAAGGCAGCCAAGCCGCTGCCCAAGGCCTTGCCGGTGGATCAGGCCGTGGCGCTGGCGATGCATTCGAGCGGGCAGGGCGCACCAGCGCTGCGCGTGCGAGACCACGCCATCGTCGAGCTGCTGTACGGCAGCGGGTTGCGGGTGGGCGAGCTCGTCGGGCTCGATGCCCGCGCGGGCGAGGCGGCCGCCGGCTGGGTCGACCTGGCCGACGCCAACGCGCAGGTCAAGGGCAAGGGCGCCAAGTGGCGCAGCGTGCCGGTCGGCGGGCCCGCGCTCGGCGCCCTGCGCGCGTGGCTCGAGGTGCGCCCGGGCCTTGCCCATCCCGACGAGCCGGCCCTGTTCATCAGCCAGCGTGGCACGCGCCTCACCGCCAGCCAGGTGCGCTCACGGCTGAAGGCGCTGGCGCTGGAGGCCGGCCTGCCCACGTCGGTGCACCCGCACATGCTGCGGCACAGCTTCGCCTCGCACCTGTTGCAGTCCAGCGGCGACCTGCGCGCGGTGCAGGAGCTTCTGGGCCACGCCAACATCAGCACCACCCAGGTCTACACCAAGCTGGATTTCCAGCACCTCGCCAAGGTGTACGACGCGGCCCACCCGCGCGCCAAGCGCCGGTAGGCAGCCGGTGCCCGGCTGGCAGGCACTCCGCCGCTCGCTGCAGTTCGTCGCCGGCTTGTGCAGCCTGTCGCATCGGCCGAGACGGCCTCGCCACCCGGGCCTACAGTGTTCTACATCAGTAACACACCGAGTGGGAGCAGCGATGCAAACCTGGGATGACCGGCAGCCGATCTATCGGCAATTGGCCGACCAACTGGCTGGCGCCTTGCTGGACGGCCAGCCGCCCGAGGGCGAGCCGATGCCGTCGGTCCGCGCGCTGGCGGCGCACTACATGCTCAACCCGATCACCGTCGGCCGTGCCTTGCAGGCCCTGACGGACGACGGGCTGCTGGACAGCCGCCGCGGCCTCGGCCTGTATGTTCGTGCCGGTGCCCGGGCCCGGCTGCGAGAACTGGAACGCCAGCGCTTCCTGGAGCTGGAATGGCCCCAGTTGCGCACCCGCCTGCGCCGCCTGGGCCTGCAAGCGAACGAACTCCATTGGGAAGCCTGAACGGAGCTGCATGATGAACCCTAACGACACCCTGATCCGCGCCGAAGGCCTCTCGCTGCGCTACGGCAAGAAGCTGGCGCTCGACAACCTGAGCTTCTCCATCCCCAAAGGCCGCGTGGTCGGTCTGCTGGGCCACAACGGCGCCGGCAAGACCTCGCTGATGAAGGCACTCGTCGGCCTGGCCGGCCACGACGGGCAACTGGAGGTGCTGGGCTTGTCGCCGCGGCGCGAACGCGTCGCGCTGCTGCAATCGGTGACCTACATCCCGGACGTGGCCATCCTGCCGCGCTGGGCCCGCGTGGAGCAGCTCATCACGCTGATGAGCGGGCTGCACCCGAAGTTCTCCGCCGAGCGCGCACGCACGCTGCTGAAGCGCACCAGCGTGCAGACCACCGACAAGGTGAAGGCCTTGTCGCGCGGCATGGTGGTGCAGTTGCATCTGGCGCTGATCGCTGCCGTGGATGCCCGGCTGATGATCCTGGACGAGCCCACGCTGGGCCTGGACGTTCTCTCGCGCAAGGCCTTCTACGACATGCTGCTCGACGAGTGGTGTGACGGCGAGCGCAGTGTACTGATCTCCACCCACCAGGTGGAGGAGGTCGAGGCCTTGCTGTCCGACGTGATGATGCTCAACGAGGGCAAGCTCGTTCTCAACATCAGCCTCGAGCAGATCGACCAGCGTTTCGTGGCGCTCAAGCACAGCCCGCAAACGGCGGACGCCATCGCAGCGGCCCACCCGATCCTGCGCTACCGCCAGCAAGGCGAGGCGGCAGCGCTGTTCGACGGTGCGCCGCCGGCCGAGGTCTCGGCGCTCGGGCAGCGCATGCGGCCCAGCCTGGTGGACCTGTTCGTGGCGCTGACCCGTGCGCCCGAGATCAACCCGCAACGCATCTGAGGAACCGAGATGAACACCTTCAAGACCTTGCTGCTGCGCGAGTGGATGCAGCATCACTTCGGCTGGCTGCTTCTGGGCTGCGTGCCGCTGCTGATCATGGTGCCGCTGATGATGTTCGGCCATATCGAGCTGGGTGCCGAGGTGCCGCCGCCCGGGCTGATTGCCCTGGGCTTTGCGGCCGGCTATTCCGGCTTCCTGATGGCGCTGGCGGGCCTGGTGGTAGGGTTCCAGAGCCCCGGCCTGGCACGCCGCGACCAGCAGGACCGCTCGATCGAGTTCTGGGTGTCGCTGCCTGCCAGCCACGTGCAGAGTGTGGGCGCCACCGTGCTGATGAACCTGCTGCTGATGCCATTGATGCTGCTGGGCCTCGCGGTTGTGGGCGGCATCCTCGCCGGGATGCTGGCGGTGCTGCGCGTGCACGGCCTGGGCGGCTGGGGTGCGCTGCCCTGGGGCACCCTGCTCACGGTCTTCCTGGCCGGTGTGCCGCGCCTGGCGCTGGGCCTGGTGCTGGGCATGTTGTGGCTGTCGCCGCTGCTGATGCTGGCCATGGCCGCATCGGCCTGGCTGAAGCGCTGGGGCGTGCCGGTGCTGGCCGCCGTCATCGGGCTGGGCGGGCTGTTCCTGCGCGAGGCATACGACCAGCCCTGGCTGCTGGATGGCGTGGGCGATCTCTTCACCCACTTCGGCTGGGCCGTGGTGCCCACCGGCCTGGGCACGTTGAATTTCGAGAGCAGCCCCTGGCCGGCCGGGAACCTGGCCCAGTTCGGCGCCTGGATCTGGAAGGACACGCAGCTGGTGCTGGGCGATCTGGCCAGCCCGCTCTTCGCCGTGGCGTTGGTGGTGGCGGCCATCGGCTTCGGGCTCGTCGTGCTGCGCCGCATGAAGACCTGATGGGCTGAACCTGCAGGCGACAATCACACGCATGAAAGTGATTCGCCTGCGTGACGGCAAAGACCGCTCGCTGCTGCGCAAGCACCCTTGGGTGTTTGCCGGCAGCGTGGAGAAGGGCAAGGCCGATCCGGGCGAGACGGTGCGCGTCGAGGCCCAGGACGGCCGCTTTCTCGCCTGGGCCGCCTTCAGCCCGGCCTCGCAGATCCGAGTGCGGGCCTGGAGCTTCGACGAGGCCGAGCGCATCGACGCAGGCTTCTTCCAGCGCCGCATCGTCACCGCCGTGGCCCTGCGCCAGCGGTTGGCGGTGGCGAGCGACGGTGTGCGCCTGGTCCACGGCGAGGCCGACGGCCTGCCCGGCCTGGTGGTAGACCGCTACGGCGACCTGCTCTGTGCCCAGTTCCTCTCCGCCGGCACCGAGCGCTGGAAAGCCGTGATCGCCGAGGCCCTGCTGCAGGCCACTGGCTGCAGCCGCCTGTATGAACGCTCCGACGCCAGCGTGCGCACTCTGGAGGGGCTGGAGCCCGTCACCGGCTGGCTGCATGGCAGCGGCGACACCGAGGCCACCATCAGCGAGCATGCCTGGCGCCTGACGCTGGATGTGGCGGACGGCCACAAGACCGGCTTCTACCTGGACCAGCGCGACAACCGCGCCCGCCTGGCCGGCTGGGTGCGCCACTTCGGCCTCAAGCGGGTGCTGAACTGCTACAGCTACACCGGCGGCTTCAGCGTGGCGGCGCTGGCGGGCGGCGCCGAGCAGGTGCTGAGCGTGGATTCCTCCGCCCCGGCCCTGGCCCGCGCCAGCGCCCATGTGGTGCTGAACGGCCACGATGCAGCACGCCATGAGGCGCGTGATGCGGATGTCAACGCCACCCTGCGCGCGGCCCTGCAGGCCGGCGAGCGTTTCGACGCCATCGTGCTGGACCCGCCCAAGTTCGCCCCCACTGCCGCGCACGCCGAGCGCGCCGCGCGGGCCTACAAGGACATCAACCGCCTGGGCCTGAAGCTGCTGGCCCCGGGCGGCCTGCTGCTGACCTTCAGCTGCTCCGGCGGCATCAGCGCCGATCTGTTCCACAAGATCGTGGCCGGCGCGGCGATGGACGCCGGTGTGGACGGTGCCATCCTGGCCCGCCTGGAAGGTGCCTGCGACCACCCGACCACGCTGATGTTTCCCGAGGGCGAGTACCTCAAGGGCCTGGCGATCCTGAAGAAATAGCGGCCGAAGCGACGCGGGATCACGGCCCCGGCACCCGCGGCTCGAACTTGGCGCGCTTGATGCCGAAAAATGTCTTCACGTTGCGCACATTGGCGTCGGCCGTGAACAGGCGCTGGGTCAGGGCATGAAACGCG
>CAYJEC010000202.1:0-6060 GCA_964369025.1 uncultured Ideonella sp.
ATCGACAGGTGGATCGCTCAGCGTGAACTGCTCCAGCTCGAGATCGCCGCGCGTGTCGACTGGGTCTACGACTTTGCGCTGCCACCCCTGGTGCTGCACGCGCTCATGACCGGCCGCGGCGACGCGTTGAGGGCCTGGATCGACGTGCGACCGACCAACGCACTGACAGTGCTGGACACCCATGACGGCATCGGCATCATCGACATCGGCGCCGATCCGGCCGACCGAGCAGGCAGCCCGGGCCTCGTGCCGCCGGCCGAGCTCGACCAACTGGTCGAGTGGATCCACGCCAACAGCGGCGGGCAAAGCCGCCAGGCCACCGGCGCGGCGGCCTCCAACCTGGATCTCTACCAGGTGAACTGCACCTTCTACGATGCGCTGGGCCGGGACGACGAGGCCTATCTGGCCGCCCGGGCCCTGCAGTTCTTCCTGCCCGGCGTGCCGCAGGTCTACTACGTGGGCCTGCTTGCCGGCGCCAACGACATGTCGCTGCTCGAGCGCAGCCAGGTCGGCCGCGACATCAACCGCCACCACTACACGCCGGACGAGGTGGCCACCGACCTGCAGCGCCCGGTGGTGCAGCGCCTGATCGACCTGATCCGCCTGCGCAACCGCCACCCGGCCTTCCAGGGCCGATTCGAGTTGTTGTCTGGCGCCAGCCATGAGCTGAACCTGCGCTGGGCCAGCGACGAAGGCCAGTGGCTCGTATTGCACCTGGACCTGCGCGCGCGCACCCATGTCATCCGCTGCAGCGAGGTGGTGGCGGTGTGAACGTCATCGCTCCACTGTGCGCAAATTGCAATCGACACCATCATCGACACATTTCCCTGAAGAAATCTCAGGACACTTCATTGCAAAACCACTCGTTTTCCCTGTAATGCAAACGATTGCATTATGAACTACGAACGCTTAGAGTTCCCACTGTGCCGGCACGCCGCCAGCGTGCACCCTTGATTCACCACCCACACCCCGCCACCCGCGAGGAGACACCATGAAAAAGCAACTCCGCCTGACGCCGATCGCAGCCTTGCTGTCCGCGGCCTCGTTCTCCACCCTGATCGCCTCCCCGGCCCTCGCCCAGTCGGCCGACGCCGCCAAGCCCGACGCCGTCAACCTCGAGCGCATCGTCGTCACCGGCACCGCCATCGGCGGCAGCAAGATGAAACAGTCGGTGTCGATCTCCACCCTGGAGGCCGACCAGATCACGAAGCAGGCGCCCACCAGCGCCGCCGAGATCCTGCGCTCGGTGCCCGGCATCCGCTCGGAATCGTCCGGCGGTGAAGGCAATGCGAACCTGACCGTTCGCGGTGTGCCCATCTCGGCTGGCGGCGCCCGCTACGTGCAGTTCCAGGAAGACGGCCTGCCTGTGCTGCTGTTCGGCGACATCTCCTTCGGCACCTCGGACCAGTTCCTGCGCGCGGACTACAACCTCGACCACCTCGAGGTGATCCGCGGCGGCTCGGCCTCCACCCTGGCCACCAACTCGCCCGGCGGCATCATCAACTTCATCAGCAAGAATGGCAGCGAGCCCGGCGGTGCCATCGGCCTGACGCTGGGCCTGGACGGCGGCCGCCAGACCCGCATGGACTTCGACTACGCCGGCAAGCTCGGCAACAAGACCCGCTTCCACATCGGCGGATTCAACCGCGTGGGCGAGGGCGACCGCAATACTGGCTTCAACGCCGCCAGCGGTGGCCAGATCAAGGGCAACCTGACCCAGGACTTCGACTCGGGCTACGTCCGCGTCAACTTCAAGGCTCTGGACGACAACACCCCGTCCTTCATGCCTGTGCCGGTGTACGTCCAAAACGGCACCATCAAGCAAATCCCCGGCATCGACCCGCGCAGCGCCTGGTTCATCGGCTCCACGCTGACGCGTGACCCGGTGTTCGGCAAGGACGGCAGCATGGTCACCACCAACCCGCATGACGGCCTGCACGTCAAGAGCACCTCGGTGGGCCTGGAGTCCGAGTTCACGCTGGGCGACGGCTGGAAGGTGAGCGAGAAGTTCCGCAAGTCCAGCAACAGCGGCCGCTTCATCGCGCTGTTCCCGGCCAACAACGGTGACGGCGCCTCGCCCATCACCTCCACCACGTTCACCGCCACGCTGTTCAACACTTCGATCGACGACCTGGGCAACATGGTCAACGACCTGAAGGTCAGCAAGAGCTTTGGCGACGCAGCCACCGGCAAGACCACGCTGACCGCCGGTCTGTTCAGCTCGGAGCAGAACGTCGCGCTGACCTGGTTCTGGAACCAGTACACGATCGACATGAAGAACAGTGGTGCCAAGGCCACGCTGGCCACCACCGGCTGGAACACCTGGGGCGGCTGCTGCGTGCGCAGCTTCGACGTCCAGTACACCAACACCGCGCCCTACGCCGCGGCCACCTGGGAACTGGGCAACCTGACCTTGGACGGCAGCATTCGCCGCGATGAACAGCGCGCCAGCGGCTGGGCCATCCAGGACGACCCGGTCACCCAGACCTGGGACCCCGCCACCCAGCAGAACGTCAACTACACGGTATCGCACACGTCGTATTCGCTGGGCGGCAACTACCAGTTGAACAAGGACTTGGCCCTGTTCGCCCGCGTCAGCGACGGCGTGTCCTTCAGCGCCGACCGCCTGCTGTACGGCAACCCGTTGGACGGCTCGGTGCCGGTGGCCCTCAACGAGGTCGAGCAGACCGAAGCCGGCGCCAAGTGGCGCAGCGGTGGCTTCAGCCTCTTCGCTACGCTGTTCAACGCCCGCACGGCCGAGAACAACTACGAAGCCACAACCCAGAAGTTCACCGCCAACCGCTACAGCGCCAACGGCGCCGAGCTGGAGATGGGCTACAAGATGGGCGACTTCCGCCTCGCCGGCGGCCTGACGCTGACCAAGGCCAAGATCACCGCCTCCAACGACGCCAGCACCGTCGGCAAGAAGCCGCGCCGCCAGGCCGATGTGGTGTACCAGCTGTCGCCGAGCTACAGCTTCGGCCCGTTCGAGCTGGGCGCAGCCGTGATCGGTACCGGCAAGTCCTTCGGTGATGACGCCAACACCATCACGATGCCCGGCTACACCGTGGTCAATGCTTTCGCCAACTGGCAGGTCAACGATCGCGCCTCGGTCTCGCTGAGCGTCAACAACCTGGGCAACACCGTGGGTTACACCGAGATCGAAGGCGACGGCCACGCCGCCCGCTCGATCAACGGCCGCACTGCCAAGCTGGGTCTGAAGTACACCTTCTGATTGCCCTTGGACACCACGCCCTGGATTCCCCGGGCGTGGTGCTTGATGCCCGTACAGTCTCGCGATGCGAGTTTGGGGAGCCCTGTGGGCTCCCCGTTCTTCTTGGGCGTGCCACCAGCAACGATTCTCCGCTCTGGCGCTATTGCGCGGCGTCGCCAGTTTGAGTTGAGGCACCCGGTGCCAGCGGTCCGGCCCCACCCGCTAACCGGGTGCTCGGCTGGCCCGGTCAGCCGGCCATGGTGGCCGTGTCCGGCAGGCGGGCGACCCAGATCATGTGGACCTGCGCCCGGTTGCACGGGCCGGACACGCCGCCCGCGCCGCGGTAGCGGGCGTTGACCGCCAGGTGGCTCATGTTGAAGTGCTCGGCCAGCTCGACCCGGTAGGTGCCGGCGTCGAGCACTGCCCTCACGGCGGTTGACACCCCGCGCGCGGTGGGGGCGCCGTTGACGTCCAGATGCGGCATCTGCACCAGGCCCTCCGCGCACTGCCGCTCGCCCTCGCCGATGACGCGCAGCCATTGGACGGCGTTCGTGATGCCGGTCTCCAACGGCCCTTCACCGTTGCTGTAGACCAACTCAAGGCTGTAGCGCCCCGGGCGATCGAGGGCGAAGGATTGGCCGGCTGCGCCGACCAGCAGCGCCCACTCGTCGACACAGAAGGGCTCACTGGTGTGCGACTGGTGACCGCTGCCGGGGTGCACCGCCGCCACCGCATAGACGCGGCGTTCGCCGAAGGCCGCCAGGTGCGGATCGAGCCAACTGCACGCCACCAGGTCGTCGGCAACGCACAGCCCGTTGCGATAGACCTTGAATCGCAGGCCTTGCGCCAGGCTGCCGGAGGGCATGGCCCAGTGCAGGTGGGTTCCCTCGGGCAGGCGCTCGACACGCTGCATCGTGGGCGCTGCCGGGGCGAAGGCGGCCGGTGCATGCCGGTCGAGCGGATCGACGGCCGGGGCCTCGGTCAGGCGCAGGTCACCTGCATGCACCGGGCCGAAGCGCAGCTCGAGGTCCAACGGGCGGGCGCCCTGCGCAGCCAGCGGAAGCGGGGTCGCAATGGGCTTGCCGTTCAGCAGCACGCCAGACAGCGGGTGGAAGCCCGGCTCGGCAGAGGCAGGCGGCAGAAACAGCGCGACACTGATCGTGCATCCCCAAAGCCGCAGGCCAGTCAGTTTCGCCTGCGGCCCGTCGCCGACAGCCCGCCGAGCAGCCGTGGTCAGGAAGGGCGCAATGTGCAGGCTGCCGGCCCGCAGCGTGAGGCCGAACACGCTTTCCACCACCATCGACAGGTAGGCCGCCACCGACCACAACTGGCGCCGCGAGTTGATCACCGGGCCGTCGTCGAAGAACGGCCGGGCGGTCAGCCACTCCAGGTTCTCCATGTTCGACAGGTTCAGCGCCGCGCCGCGGAACAGCGACTCGAACGCGCGCGCCGCCACCGCACTCTGGCGGGTCACCACCGCCGCGCGCAAGGCGTAGGCCGTGACGAAGGGCCACAGCGCGCGGTTGTGGTACACAGCCACCCCTGGTTGCTGGGGGCTGATGACAGGTGCCCCGAAGGGCGCGTGAGGGTAGTGGGCCAGCGCCAGCGCGGCGCGCTCCGGCGGCGCCACGCCACAGACCACGGCCAGCGCCGTGCCCAGCAGATCGAACTGGTGCAGCGCGATCGGCTGTTCGTCGTCGCTGGTCAGGCTGCTGTAGCGCTGCACGTCGTCCAGCCAGAAGACACGGTTGATCGCGGCCTTCAGCGCCTCTGCCCATGCTGCGTAGCGCTCGGCGGTTCGCGGCTCGCCGTGTTCACCCGCCAGTGTGGCACCCAGGCGCAGGGCCTGGTAGTGCCCGACATTGGTCGACAGCGAGCGAGCGGCCGACATGCGGGCCAGGCCTCGCACGATCCACGGCGCGTAGGTCTGGATGCGCCAGTCGAGGAACGACTGCTCGCCGCCGTAAAGGCCGCAGCCCGCGTCGAATGCGGCGCAGCGGTCGGCCTCGAGCGTTCCACGCAAGGCCCGGTAGGCCAGCGCCGCGAAGTCCGCGCGTGCGGGGCCGGTCAGCGCATCGAGCGTGGCCTCTGCCCCCCAGGCCCAACTCACGCGGTCGGTGCTTACCGGCCAGCTGCCGCCGGACCCGGTGTCCTGAACGATCTGCAGGCTGCCTTCGGGAACGCCCGCCGGCCAGGCGGTGCCGGGGCGGAAGTCACTGGTTTTGAAGGCCAGCGATTCGGCCGTGCGGGCCGGGTCGAGCCAGGCCAGCGCCAGATGGGCGGCGTAGGCCAGGTCTCGCGTCCACACGTAGTGCCACTTCTCTCCGGTCTGGAAGGCCCGGCAGGCGATCGGCTGGCCGCCGTTGTAGGCGGCGTCGCGGATCTCGTCGACGCTGTTCAGTCGCGCATCGTCGAGCGCCATGGCGAACAGGGCATCGAACAGCGGGCTGGCGGTATGAACCTGTGGGCTGCCGGGCGCCTCGTCGACCACGCGGACCTGCGGTGTGTCGTCGCGCTGCGCCTGGCTGCTGCGCAGGATGAACCGGCGCGTGCCGCTGCCCTGGACCTCGGCCGTCACGGTCTCTTGCTGTCCTCCGGCTTCGGCCGCATAAGCGGCGAAGGTCCTCGACTCCGACCGGCCCATCGCGCTGGGCCGATCAGGTGCTCTCGGGGGCGTGGTCGGGCACCTTGACGAACAAGGTGGCCACGGCCGCGGCGATGAGCAAGGCGCCGGCCAGCACGATGACGTTGCGCGCATCACCGCCGAGCAGCGCGTGGTAGTACAGCGGCAGCGTGAAGCTCTGGATCAGCATCGGGATCACGATGAACATGTTGAAGATGCCCAT
>CAYJEC010000203.1:0-6058 GCA_964369025.1 uncultured Ideonella sp.
GAACTCGCCCTTGATCGGCCAGTAGGCGCCAATGGTCTTTTCGGATCGCCCGATCAACCAGACCTGCAGCACCTCTTGCAGATGCGCGGCGCGCTGGTGACGGTCCAGCAGCGCCATGCGTTCGGCCTGCAATTGCTTGCGCAGCACCGCCTTGTCGCGCGAGGGTTCGAGATTCAGCTTGAACGGCAGGCTCATGATCGACGGGGGCCGCCCGGGCCCCGACCAGCGGTGAGACCCGCATTGTGCGGTGACCGCGCTTAGACTGAGCGGCATGGCCACATCCCGCCGTGACGAACTGGTCGACTGGTGCCGCGAATTGCTCGCGCCGCTGGGCGCGGTGCGCGTCAAGCGCATGTTCGGTGGCCATGGCTTCTACGTCGACGAGATCTTCATCGCCATCCACGCCTTCGAGCGCCTGTACCTGAAGACGGACGACGCGGCGCGCCCGCTGTTCGAGGCCGCCGGCTGCGTGCCGTTCGAGTACCAGGCCAAGGACGGCCGCAAGGTCGCGCTGGGCTACTGGAGCGCGCCGGCCGAGGCCATGGATTCGCCCGAGCAGATGTTGCCCTGGGCGCGGCAGGCCTTGGCTTCGGCATTGCGTGCCAGGGCCAGCAAGCCACCCGCCAAGCCGCGCGCGCCACGCGCAAAACCGCCGGCCAAGGTAGCCGCCAGGTAGGCCATGGGCAGCGGCTGGTGCACCGGGTGCCATTCCAGCCAGGCGGCTTCACCGCTCTGCCAGCCTTCGGCGGTGACTCGGTCTCCCTGCCACAGCGGCATGCGCTCGCCGGGGCCCAGCACATAGTCGTTCAGGTCGCCGTCACGGGTCAGCCAGACGCGGCCACCGCGTACCGTGACCCACCCCTCGGCGTTGGCCAACAGGCGCCGTGTACGCGCCAATTCAACGCTGCCAGGAACGCCCAGCGTGGCGTTCTCGGTGGGCTTCAGAGCATGCGCATCCATCATCAATCTCCGGTTGGCGGATCTCGCTGATCCGATGGGCCTCATCATGCTGAAATAAGAGGGTTTCCACCAATTCTTTCGGCGCAACGGATTGATCAGATTTAGACATGAATAAGCCAAGCCACCGGCCCCTCGTGTTGGATTTCCTGCGCAGCTTCGAGGCGGTCGCCCGGCGCCTCAGCTTCAGCGCTGCCGCCGACGACCTGCACCTCACCCAGCCGGCCATCAGCCGCCAGATCAAGAGCCTGGAAGAGGACCTCGGCAGCCCGCTGTTCAACCGCGGCACCCGCAAGGTCGAGCTGACGCAGGCTGGGCAGAACCTGCTGCGCGCAGTCGAGCCGTTCCTGGCCCGGCTGGACACCACCGTCCGCCAGATCCGCCTGGCCAGCGGGCGGGCCCAGGTCAGCGTCTCGACCTTCCCCTCCTTCGCCACGCTGTGGCTGATGCCGCGCCTGGCCGGCTTCGAGCGCAGCCACCCGGACATCGACCTTCGCCTGTCCGCCTCCGACCGCCTGGCCGAGCTGGACGACCCCGAGCTGGATCTGTTGCTGAGGCACTGCCTGCCCGACCGCGCCCCGCCCAGCGCCCAGCGCATGTTCGGCGAGGTGCTCACCCCGGTCATCGGCGCCCGTTTGGCCGACGCCATCGCGCGCGGCGATGCGCCGCCACTGGCGCGCCCGGCCGATCTGGCCCGCCACACGTTGGTGGAGATGGAGGACCACAGCGCCAGCGCGCTGGCCATGGCCTGGCCGCAATGGCTGACCCCGCACGGCCTGGGGCCGCTGGAGCCGCGCCGCTGGATCAGCGTCAACTTCACCCACCAGCAGATCCAGGTGGCACTGGCTGGCCAGGGCGTGGCGCTGGCCCGGCTGCCGATGGTGCACGACGCGTTGACCCGTGGCGAGTTGGTCGAGCCCTTCGGCCCCAGCCTGCGCCTGGGCTCGCCCTACGCCTACTGGATGATCACCATCGACCCGCCGGGCGGCCGCGCCAGGCGGCCCGAGATGCTGGCACTGGTGGACTGGGTGCGGCAGCAGGCGGCGGAAACCCGCCAGGCCATCGGCGAGCCCGACTGAGACGGGCCACCATCACGCCCGCGCATCACCGCCATGAGAACAGTGCATCCACCGGGCAGCCCAATGGGCCTAGGATCGGCAGCCTCTTTCCAAACCCGCACGGATCGCCATGCAGCTCTACATCGGCAACAAGAACTACTCCTCCTGGTCCATGCGGCCGTGGGTCGCGATGCGCCAATTCGGCATCCCCTTCGAGGAGGTGATGGTTCGCTTCGACAGCTTCGAGCCCGACTCTCGTTTCAAGCACCTGCTGGCCAGGCTTTCGCCGGTGGGCAAGGTGCCCCTGCTGGTGGACGAGGGCTTCGTGGTCTGGGACACCCTGGCGATCGCCGAATACCTGGCCGAACGGTTTCCGCAGCACGCGCTGTGGCCACGGGAGCCCCAGGCCCGTGCCCGGGCCCGCAGCCTGTGCGCAGAGATGCATTCGGGCTTCGGCGCGCTGCGCTCGGCCTGCCCGATGAACATCGAGGCCCACCTGCCCGAGATCGGCCAGCGCATCCTGGCTGAGCAGCAGGCGGTGCGCGCCGACCTGAGCCGCCTGGCCGCGATGTGGACAGAAGCACTGGCCGCCAGTGGCGGCCCCTACCTGTTCGGCGAATTCAGCCTCGCCGACGCCTACTTTGCGCCGGTGGCCAGCCGGGCGCACACCTATGCCCTGCCCTTGCCCCCCGAGGCCTCCGCCTGGGCGGCCCGTGTCCTGGCGTCGCCCGGCGTGGCCGCCTGGGTCGAGGACGCCTTGGCGGAACGCGATTTCCTCGATTTCGAGGAACCGTATCGCAAAGCGCGCTGAAGGGGCAAGGCAGCGCCGGGGTCACTGCGGTACATTGACCGCATGCCCCGCCTTCCCCCGATTCGGCACGGCGCGGGCCGTGCCACTGCCATGGCGATCATGTTCGCCATGGCCGGCCTGCTCGGCCTGAGCGCGCCCGCCGTCGCGCAAGATCCAGACGAACCCATCCGCGCCGCCCGCGAGGCCTTCGCCAAGAGGGACCGCTCGCGGCTGGCCAGCCTGCGCGCCAGCGTGGCCGAGTCGCGTCACCCTCTGGCCCCCTGGGTGGACTACTGGGAGCTGAACAACCGCCTGGTCGAGGCCAAGACCGACGAGGTCGAGGCCTTCTATGCCCGCTGGCCCGGCAGCTACGTGGAGGACCGCCTGCGCAACGACTGGCTGCTGGAACTCGGCCGCCGGCGCGACTGGGCCGGCTTCGCCCGCGACTTCCCCCGCTTCCGGATGAACGACGACCGCGAGGTCACCTGCTACGCCCAACTGGTTTCCCACCAGGGTGGGCAGGACGTGCTGGCCACTGCGCGCAAGGCCTGGATGGCCCAGCGCGAGCCGGACGACGGTTGCCAGTTGTTGGCCCAGACCCTGGTCGACGCCAAGCTGCTGGGCCCCGACGACGTGCTGCGCAAGCTGCGCCACGCCACCGAACACAACCGCGCCAAACTGGCGCGACAGACCGCCGCACTGCTGGGCGACCCTGCGGTGAAGGCGGTCACGGCGATCTTCGACAGCCCCGTGCGCTACCTGGCCTTGAAGGCCAACGCCTTCGGTCACCTGCGCACCGAAATGGCCGCCCTGGCACTGGGGCGCCTGGCCGCCAGCGACAACGATCAGGCCGCCCGCCTGCTGGAAGACCGGTGGACGCCGGTGCTGGGCGCCGAACACGCTGCGTGGGCCTGGTCCCAGGTGGCCAAGCAGGCCGCATCGGGGCTGAAGCCCGAGGCCCTGGGCTACACGCGCACCGCCTGGGACACGTTGCCGAAGAAAGGCAGCGACCAACCCGACTGGAGCGACGAGACCCTCGGCTGGCTGGCCCGCGCCGCGCTGCGCCAGGGCGAGGGTGCCGAGCGCTGGAAGCTGGCCCGGCGTGCCATCGAGGCGATGAGCCCCGCCGAGCGCGCCGACCCCAGCTGGCAGTACTGGCGCGCCCGCAGCCTGCAGGCGCTGGCCTCGCCTGGCGAGACCGGTGACGCCGCGCGCAACGAGGCCCGGCAGATCCTTGCGGGGCTGGCCAACCAGTTGCATTTCTATGGCCTGCTGGCGTCGGAGGACCTGGGCGGCCCACAGCCCTTGCCAGCGCGCAGCACGCCGCCCAGCGACCCGGAACGCCTGGCTGCGCGAGGCCACGCCGGCTTGCAACGGGCGCTGGCCATGCTCGGCGCCGGCCTGCGCACCGAGGCCGTGAAGGAGTGGAACTTCTCGCTGATCGGCATGGGCGACCGCGAACTGCTGGCGGCAGCCCAATTGGCCTGTGAACGCGAGGTCTGGGACCGCTGCATCAACACCAGCGAGCGCACCCGGGCCGAGGTCGACATCGAGCAGAGGTTTCCGCAGCCGATGCGTGCCGAGGTGCACGCCAAGGCCCGGGACATCGACCTCGACCCGGCCTATGTCTATGGCCTGATCCGTCAGGAGTCGCGCTTCATCATGGACGCCCGTTCGCATGTCGGCGCCTCCGGCCTGATGCAGGTGATGCCGGCCACCGCGAAGTGGACGGCCAAGAAGATCGGCCTCGACTACCGGCCGGCGATGTTGACCGACCGTGACACCAACCTGCGCATCGGCACGGCCTACCTGAAGCTGGTGCTCGACGATCTGGGCGGCTCGCAGGCCATGGCCGCGGCCGCCTACAACGCCGGCCCCGGCCGGCCCCGGCGCTGGCGCGAAGGCCCGGTGCAGGAGGCCGCGATCTGGGCCGAGAACATCCCGCTCAACGAGACGCGCGACTATGTCAAGAAGGTGCTGGCCAACGCCACCATCTATGCGGGCTTGATCACTGGCAAGGCGGCCTCGCTGAAGGCCCGCCTGGGCGGCCCGATCGGCCCGCGCGGGGCCAGCATGCCGCAGCCCGACAACGAACTCCCCTGAGGTCCTCGATGGCGCATTGGCTGGTACTGGGTGGCACCGGCTTCGTCGGCCGTGCGCTGTGCGAGGCACTGTCGCGACCCGAGCATGCCAATGGCCCGCGCCTGCTGGTGCCAAGCCGGCGGCCGGCCCATGGCCAACTGCTGCGCATGCTGCCGCGGGTCGACCTGATCGAGGCCGATGTGCACGACGACGCCGCGCTGGCGGGCCTGGTGGCCGGCGCCAGCGCCGTGGTCAACCTGGTCGCCATCCTGCACGGCAACGATGACGCCTTTGAGCGGGTGCACGTGGCCCTGCCGCGCCGGCTGGCCGCCGCCTGCCAAGCCGCAGGTGTGCGCCGAGTGATCCACGTGTCAGCCATCGGCGCCACGCCTGACGCACCCTCGCGCTACCTGCGCAGCAAGGCGCGCGGCGAGGCGGCGCTGCGCGAAGCCGGGCTGGACCTGACCGTGCTGCGGCCGTCGGTGATCTTCGGCGCCGCGGACAGGCTGCTGAACCTCTTCGCCACGCTGCAGCGCTTCACGCCCGTCGTGCCGCTGGCCGGTGCCAGTGCCCGCTTTCAGCCCGTCTGGGTGGGTGACGTGGCCGAGGCGCTCGCCCACTGCATGGAGCAGCCCGACACCGTGGGCAGAACTTTCGAATGCACCGGCCCGGAGGAGATGACGCTGGCCGACCTGGTTCGCGCAGCCGGCCGGTATGCCGGCCACGAGCGGCTGGTCTTGCCCTTGCCCGATGCCCTGGCGCGCCTGCAGGCTCTGTTGATGGAGTGGGCGCCCGGCGAGCCGTTGATGTCGCGCGACAACATGGATTCGATGCGCGTGCCCAACATCGCCACACCCGGAGTGCCCGGCTTGCCGGCCCTTGGCATCACGGCGTCGCCACTCTCCGCCGTGGCACCGGGCTACCTGGCCCCGGGCCAGCGCTGCGGCCGCCTGGATGCGGCCCGCGCCGTGCACCGATGAGGCGCTATGTCGTCGGCGGTGCGGTGCGTGATGCCCTGCTCGGCCGGCCGGTGAACGACCGCGACTGGGTCGTCGTCGGCACCACGCCCGAGGCCATGCTGGCGGCCGGCTACACCCCGGTCGGCAAGGATTTTCCGGTGTTCCTGCACCCGCAGACGCACGAGGAATACGCGCTGGCGCGGACCGAGCGC
>CAYJEC010000204.1:0-6055 GCA_964369025.1 uncultured Ideonella sp.
GGCCAGCGTGAAGCGTCAGCATGACGCTGGCGCTGGGCTTCTGCTGTTCCCGGAAGAACCCGTTCTGGTTGGGCAGCGCCAGATGAACACGGGCGTCCTTGACGCCGTCCAGCTTGTTGATGGTGCGCACCAGCTCGCCTTCCAGCGCGCGCTGCATGATCTGACGCTCCTGCCGGTCGGTCTGGCCGAAGCGGTTCACATCCAGCAGTTCATTGCCCGCCCCGGTTTCCTTGGGCATGCCCTTGGCGGCCAACTTCATCTTGACGTCGTACAGGCGGTCAGCCGGCACCTTGATCGCGCCACCCTCGGTGTAGCTGTAGGGAACGTTCATCGTGCCCAGCTCGGTGATGATGGCCCCGGCCTCCTTGTCGGAAAGGCCGGCGTACAAGATGCGCCAATCGCCCTGGCTGGCCCACATGGCCATGGCCACGATGGTGGCCACCAGCGCGGCAACCGCGAGACCGAGCTTGATCTTGCCGGCGGCCGGCAGCGCAGCCAGGCGCCCCACCAGGCCTTGGGCGGCTGGATCGGGAACCAGGGGGATCGGCGCGACAGTGGCTTCCATGGAATCCTTCAGCGAGAGCATCTGCGGGAGCGTCCAGGCACCACGGCGCCTGGATCGAAGGTCGTACACGGCCATTGTTCGGCAGACTTGAATCCCGCCAAGGAACGAGAAGCCTGCCGAACTCCCGGCAGTTCCAACCATCGCGCTGCGAGTTGGCCCGTACGATCACGCCTATCAAAGCTCTCCCGGACCGGTGAGCCATGGATCTGAAACTCAAGCCCTTCGATTTCTCCCAGGCCGTGGCCCGCGCAGGCCTGGCACGTGATGGCACGCCGCTCGCGCCAGGTGGCGCCGGCGCCGTCAAGGAGAGCGGCTTCCAGAACGCCATGGCACAGGCGCTGAAGTCGGTGAGCGACCAGCAGCGCGAGGCCGAGGGCCTGCAGCGCGAGCTGCAATTGGGCAACTCCTCGGTGAGCCTCGAAGAGACCATGATCTCGATGCAGAAGGCCCAGATCGGCTTCCAGGCCGCATTGACGGTTCGCAACCGCTTCGTGCAGGCCTACACCGACATCATGAACATGCAGGTCTGATGCCGTGGCAAGGCACACCGGCAAGATCTTCTGCATCGGGCGCAACAAGACCGGCACCTGCTCGATCGAGCAGGCCGTTGTCTCGCTGGGCTACACCTTCACCGTGCAGAATCAGGGTGAGCGCCTGTTTGGCGACTGGATGCGGCGCGACTTCAGCCGCATCATCGATCTGGCGCGCGGCGCCGACGCCGGCCAGGACATCCCGTTTTCGCTGCCCTACACCTACCAGGCGTTGGACGCGGCATTTCCGGGCTCCAGGTTCATTCTCACCCTCCGTGACAGCCCGGAGCAGTGGTACGAGTCGCTCGTCCGCTTCCATGGCAAGCTGATGCGTTGCGGCGACCGCCGGCCAACAGCGGCCGACCTCAAGCAGATCGCCTACATCGAGCCAGGCTGGCTTTACCGGGCACAGCGTGCGATCTACGGCGTCACGGACGAGCAGCTCTACGATCCGGCGCTCTACATCCGCCACTACATCATGCACACCCTGAACGTGACGGAGTACTTCCGTTACAAGCCTGGGCAGTTGCTGCTGCTCAACGTGGCCGACCCTGAGGCCATGCCGCGGCTGTGCGATTTTCTCGGGGCCGAGTTCACGGGGCAGGGCATGCCTCACCTGAACCGCAGCGCCTAGGGCCCTGGGGCCCTAGTCCAGACTCATCATCCGCCGTCGCTTTTGCGTCTGGTCGATGTAGCGCTGCAGAAGCCGCGTGGCGTCGGCCGACAGGTTCAGCAGTTCGCAGCCCAGGCGCACGCCGCGAGCCTGCGGCTGGATGGATGTGACGTGATGGACCACGAGGCTGCCACGCAGCAGGGTGCCGGCGTCCAGCTCGATCACCGTGTCGTTGATGCACACACCGGGTTCCACCGCTGGCATATCGGCCGGCATGAACAGCGCGCAGCCGCCGACGCTCACGTCGAGGACGCGAAGCTCGAGCGACATCTCGGGGATCTGCGGATGGCGGAAGCACGCGGTCGGCGCGCTGCGTTCCAGCGTGCGCACACGGTATGCATTGCGGCGCTGGAAGCGGTAGATCTCGCGCGGAAGCGCGGCCTGCAGCACGCACGATTGGCGGCCATGCACCAGCATGCGGTCCGACACGTCGAACTGCAGCTTGATCTGGTCGAGGTAGCCCACGGCGGTGGCCTCGTCGGCCTCGACGAGGCGATGCACCGACGGCTCCATCAGATCGGCCGTGAAGGCGATCTTGCCTTGCCCTGCATCGATGGTCCACAAGGTGGTGGCGAAGGCGGAACCGTCTGAGCCGCTGAGGTTGACGGTGACGCCGCGGTCCATCAGCGCCTTCAGCAGAGCCTTGCGCTCGACCGGGTCGCTGACCCGGAACTCGTCGAATGCGCCAGGGTTTCCGAGGGCGTCGAGGGCGGCAGGCTGGGTATCGGTGTACATGGTGCGGCGATGGCCTCAGTGCAGCGTCTTGGACTTGCCAGTCAGCAGGTGGTCCAGGTCCTCCAGCCATGGCTCGGCCAGGTGGCGGATTTCGGCGTCGTTCAACAGGATGCGTTGCATGATGCGGGACTTGACCTTGGACTCTTCGGCCTGAAGTGTCTTCTCCTTGGCCGCATGCTTGAGCTGCGAGATCAAAACCGCGCAGGCCCCCTCCAGCTTCACGACCTCGTCCCAGTGGCCGCCTCGGGCGGCCTCCAGCATGTCGGCGCTGGCGCGCTCGATGGCCTCATAGAAATTCAACAGAGTGGTGCTCATGATCGGGGGTCCGGGAGCGGGTTTCAATTCTTGTGGGCGCTGACCTGGTGACCAATGTCACGCCAGGCCTGGCGAAGCGGTTCGACCAGCCGCATGCACTCGTCGACGAGGGCTTCGTCGTTTCGCAGGTTGGCCAGCGTCAGGCGTGTCGTCAGGTAGTCGTAGAGCGCCTGCAGATCCTGGGCAAGCTGGCCGCCCTCGCTGAGGTTCAGGCACGACTTCAGCCCTTCTTCGATGATGCGCGCGCCGCGGCCGATGGCCTTGCCTTTGGCCTCGATCTGGCCCAGGCGCATCGCGCCACGGGCCTGCGTCAGCGCATCCATATAGCCATCGAACAGCAGGCTGATGAGCTGGTGCGGAGAGGCCGAGTCCACACTGGTCTCGATGCCGATCTTCCGGTAGGCCTGTGCCATGCCGCTGGTGCGGCCAAATGCAGTGGAGAGTTGGGTGCTGAACATCGGGGTGGGTGATGGTTGCGACGACCGTTGCTGATTTATCGGCTTCGCTGCAACCCGGCTTGAGTGGTACCGGCGGGCTGAACTGGGCGCCAAATGCCGGGCAACAAAAAGGGCGCCCGCGGCGCCCTTTCCCTCAAGCTCATGCGGCCTCGGCAATCAGCTGTTGTTGCTGAGCGCGGCCATCTGCTGCGTCACATAGTTGGACAGCGCGTTCAGGCGCGCCATCGATGTGTCCAGCGCCTGGTACTGGGCACGGATCCGGGCCTCGGTACTGATCAGCCGGTCCTCCATCTGGGCCTGCCGGTCGTCGTTGCGCTCGACGCGGGCCTGCAGGCTCTGCTCTAGTGTCTCCAGGCTGCCGGTGGTGGTGTCCAGCACGCTGTTGCCCAGGTCCTTGAACCGGTCCATGAAACCCGAGTTGGCGGTTTCCTCGGCATCGGTGGCCAGCAACTTGCGCAACTCGTCCGGGTTCTCCAGGGCATCCTCGAGGTCGGATGTGCTGATACCCAGCGTGCCGTCCGCCTTCATCGCGATACCCACCTCGGACAGGCGGCTCCACTCGGTGGACGCCGTGCTGCCCTGGTTGATCACCCCGCGCAGCTGCCACTGGAAGCCGATGACAGTGCGGTCGCCCTGCAGAGGCGCGCCGGTCTTGGAGGCCTCGTTGTACTTGGTCTGGTCCTTGATGTATGTGGCCAGCGCATTGAAGGCCGTGACGAAATCAGTGATGGCTGTCTTGACCGCCTCGGTGTCCGAGGCGACCACGACCTCTACCGCAGCGGTGGTGACCTTGCCGAGCGTCAGGGTCAGTCCATCGGCCACGTTGGTCAGGGTGTTGGAGGCTGACTCAATGTCGATGCCGTTGATCTCGGCCGTCGCGTTGGCCGCTGGTTGATCGAGCCCCATAGGCGATGTCCCAGTGCCGTCGACACCGAGAGCCGACAGGCCTGTCGCCGCATTGTTGTCGTCGACAGTCTCGGCCGTGGTGATGCGAAACCCGTTCTCCTCGCCGGTCGCGGTGGAGCGCAAGGACAAGCGGGCCCCGTTGGCGTCGTTGATGATGCTGGCGGTGACGCCAGCGCCGGCGGCGTTGATCTTGTCGCGGATCGACGCTAGGCTGGTCTCGCCGGCGCCAATGTTGATGGTCTTCGCCGTGCTGCCGGCCTTGGCAGTGAAAGCGGTGCCCGCCCAGGCGCCCAGTTCGATGGTCAGTGAACCTTCGTTCAGAGTGGCATCGGAGTTGGCGAAGGCGGTGGACGTGGATGTCTGGCTGGCCGCAAGCGTGTGCACCTCGACCGAGTATCGGCCGATCGCTGAACTGCTGGACGAACTGCCGGTGATCGACGTCGGGTCAGACGAGGTGAGTGCGGTCTGCCCCCACAGGCTGACCGAGCTGATCGCTGCGGCCTTGTCTCGCATGGTGGCCGCCAGGCTCTGCAGTTGGCCGATCGACGACAACTGCGTCTTGATGTCAGTGGTCTGCTGGGCAAGCAGCGAGACCGGCCGGCGCTCGACAGACATCAGCGCGGCGATGATGCCTTCGGAGTCCAGGCCGCTGCCGATGCCGAGTGAAGTGATCGTGGCCATTCGATTCCTTTGGTTGCTGTCGGTCTCATCGGTGGCCAAGGCGAGAACTTGAGCGAAAGTTTCAAAATCCTGCCTCTACCGGCCCCAACGGAAACGCGCCGCGACCCCCGGGGCGCTATCGGTGCATCCCTCGGGTTTCGGCGGCGCGTGCCAAAAAATGTGTCGTCGCTGTCTCAGTGCAGCAGGCGACGAATAGCCTGCTAGCCTTGCAGCAGGCGCATCACCTGGGCGGGCAGTTGGTTGGCCTGAGCGACCATCGCCGTGCCAGCCTGTTGCAGGATCTGCGCCCGGCTCATCGCGGCGGTCTCCGAGGCGAAGTCCGCATCCATGATCCGGCTGCGGGCTGCCGCCTGGTTCTCGACAGACTGTTGCAGGTTCGAGATGATGGCGTCGAAGCGGCTCTGTGTCGCGCCGAACGTGGCGCGCGTGTCGTTGACCGAATCCAGCGCCAGATCGATGTTGTCGATCACCGTGGCCAGCGCGGCGGCGGAGGCGGTCGCGTCGATGACGGCCGTGCTGGCGGTGACCGCCGTCACGTCGGTGGCTGCTGTCATGTCCACGGTGGTGACCGTGATCAGGTCGTCGGTGGTGGTGTTCGCACCGATCTGGAAGTCCAGCGACGTGGCGTCGGCACCCAGAATGTGCTTGCCGTTGAACGTGGTACCGCCCAACACCCGTGAGATTTCCGATTGAAGTTCCCGGAACTCCTTGTTCAGCGAATCCTTGTCCGAGCTCGAGTTCGTCGAGTTGCGGGCCTGGATGGCCAGTTCACGCATCCGCTGCAGTGCATCGCCTACTTTGGACAACGCGCCTTCAGCGGTCTGCGCCAGGGAGATGCCGTCGTTGGCGTTGCGGATCGCCACGTTCATGCCACGCACCTGGGCGTTCATGCGTTCGGCGATCGCCAGGCCGGCGGCGTCGTCCTTGGCCGAGTTGACACGCAGGCCAGAGGACAGGCGCTGCATGGAGGTGGACAGCGACGACTGCGAGCCGCTGAGATTGCGCTGCGCATTCAGTGACTGCATGTTGGTATTGATGGTCATGGGCATGATGAACTCCTGAGGTTTCCACTAATCCCGGCTGATGGCGCCGACGTTGCTCGTTGCCGACCCCATGTCGGCTCCGATCCGCCCGCGCTGTAGGCCTTCTGACCTTCGGCAGTTGTTTCCTGCCTGGGGTCCCTTGGCTTCCA
>CAYJEC010000205.1:0-6045 GCA_964369025.1 uncultured Ideonella sp.
GTTTGGCTCCAGTTGCCGGGGCCGGAGTAGCAGCGGGTGTGGGCGTGGGGGCCGGCGCCCTGGGCCCGCGGGGGCTTCGGGGGGGCCTTCTGGGGGGGGGGGGGGGGGGTCGCGGGGGCAATGGCCATGGCGGGGTCGCGGCCCCGGGGTGCGAGGCCAAGCGTGCAGGGGGTGGGAACGGGCGGGGAGGCCCGCATTTTAGCGGGGCCGGATAATCCAGCCCCACCATGCAAGGCCTGCATCTCACTGCCGACCTCCGCGGGTGCGACAGCACCCGCGCCACCCTGACCGATCCAGCCCGGCTCCGCGCGGCCTGCTTGGCGGCGGTGGAGGAAGCCGGGCTGAACGCTGTGGCGGAGCTGTTCCACCGTTTCCAGCCACTGGCTGGCACCACCCAGCCGCCGGGCGTGACGGGGGTGGTCCTTTTGGCTGAGTCGCACCTGGCGGTCCACACCTGGCCCGAACTCGGCGTGGTGACGCTGGATGTCTATGTCTGCAACCTCGGCGTTGATCATTCGGCGCAGGCCGAGGCGCTGCTCGCCGGCTTGCTCGCCACGTTTGCGCCGCGCGAGGCGACGACGCAGCGCCTGCTGCGCGTGGCTTGACCTTGCTCAAGGCGGCGGCGCGCCGGTCTGTCACGCTGCAGGCTCCCAACCGTGGAGTTCCGCCATGCGCCCCTTGGCACTGACCGTCATCCGTGAAGAACACCAGGCCCTGGCAGCCATGTTGCGCTCCATCCCCTTGCTGCTCGCCCACGCCCGCCGCGCGGGCGAGATGCCGGATTTCGCGGTGTTGCGCGCGATGCTGTTCTACATCGACGAGTTTCCCGAGCGCCTGCACCACACCAAGGAAAGCGAGTTGCTCTTTCCGGTCGTGCGGGCCCGCGCGCCGGAGGTGGGCGACACCCTCGACAAGCTGGACCGTGACCACGCATCCGGCGAACGAGCCATCCGCGAACTGGAGCACCGCCTGCTGGCCTTCGAGGTGATGGGCGAGCCCCGCCGCGCGGCGTTCGAGGAGGCGGTGAAGCGCTACATCGATTTCTATCTCGCGCACATGCTGGTCGAGGAGGAGCAGGTGTTGCCGGCCGCGCAGAAGCACCTGTCGTCGGCCGACTGGTCCTCGCTCGATGCGGCTTTCGCAGCCAACCGCGACCCGCTCACCGGACACGAGGCGGCCGACGAATACCGCCCGCTGTTCCAGCAGATCCTGAACCGCGCGCCGGCGCCTGTCGGTCTGGGGTAGCACCAACCTGCTAAGGTGGCGCCTGACTCTGGAGGCGACACCGTTGAGCAAATCCTTTCCCTGGGTGAGGTGCGGGGCCCTTCTGGCCTTGTGCGGTGCCTTGGCCGGCTCGGCCGTCGCCGCCGAGATCGAGCTGAACTTCGATTTCAGCCAGGCGCATGCCTTCCTGGGTGTCGGGACCCAGGTCTGGATGAAGGGCGACAAGGGCGGTGCCGGCGAGGGCGCCACAGGCGGCGCCAAGAAGCGGCGGCCGGCCGCGGCCCAGGCGTCCGGCGACGATGATGGTGATGCCTCGACCCGTCTGCTGCGCGAGCTCAATGCGCGCTTTGTCCGCGTGTCGATGATCCCCAAGATCACCTTCAGCCAGCTGCGGCCTGGCATGAGTGTCGAGCAGGTGCGGGCGATGCTGGAGGAGAACGACACCAGCGCGCAGCGCGACCGTGTGGAGGCCTTCAACCGCCGGATGCGCGCGCTGGATATCCGCCCGGTGCTGATCTTCTGGCGCATGCCCGAGCCCTGGGTCGAGATCCGCAAGCAGCGCGCCGGCTCCAAGAGCCAGGCCAACTACGCCCGGCCTGAGCGCATTGGCGACTATGTGAACCTGATCGTCGCGCAGATGTCCTGGCTGCAGCGCCATGGCGTGCAGCCGGCCGCGGTGGAGCTGACCAACGAACCGCAGGGTGCCTGGGACACCCAGTACACCCGCGAGGACTACGCCACGCTGGTGCTGAAGGCGCGGGCCGCGATGGACGCCCACGGCCTGCAGGCCTGGCCGATCGCCGGCCCCGGCACCGGCATCCGCAACTTCGACCACTTTGTCGGCGCCCTGCAGTCCAGCGGTGCGGTGCGCTCACTGGGCTACATCAGCGCGCACGTCTACCAATCGCCGCAGATGCTGGCGGACCCGGCCACGCCCGGCGTGGCCAGTTTCCTCGGGCGCGGCAGGTTCGGCCCCATCCTGATCACCGAGTTCGGTGTCAAGAAGCACAACGAGGATGACGACCAGGCGCAGAGCGACCTGGACGTGGAGTCACCCGAGTACGCACTGGCTGCCGCTGCCGAGAGCGTGCTGCTGCTGGGCCACGGCGCCGGCGGCCTGATCTATTGGCAGTTGCAGGATTTCTCGTGGAGCAAGAAGCCGCACGGCCTGCTCAGCGAGACGGGCCAAAGGCGGCCGGTCGCCGAAGCGCTGAAGGCGCTGTTCGGTGCTGTGCCCGCAGGCGCCAAGGTGGTGGGTACCGGCCGGCCGCGCGCCGAGTTACCGGCCGTGGCCCTGCAGTCGGGCGGCAAGACTTACATGATGCTGGTCAACCGCGGCGCGCAGGCGCAGCAGATCGTGGCCCGCTTCCAGGGCGGGCCCGCCAACTGCAAGGAGGGCGTGGCCCGACTCGAGGCCTGGAACGCGGCCCGCGCCGACCCGCGCACGGCGGTGAAGGCCAGCGTGGGCGCGGATTGCGTGCTGCGCGCCGATCTCTTGCCAGGTACCGTGGCGACGGTGGTCCTGCCATGACTGGGGCACCGCGCGCATTGGTGCTGGCCGCCGGCCGCGGCGAGCGCATGAAGCCGCTGACCGACCACACCCCCAAGCCCTTGCTGGTGGTGCGCGGAAAGCCGCTGATCGAGTGGCACCTGGAGGCCCTGGCCGCCGCAGGGGTGCGCGAGGTGGTGGTGAACACCGCCTGGCTGGAGGAGCAGTTCCCGGCGGCACTGGGCGACGGCAGGCGCTGGGGCCTGGCGCTGCACTACTCGACAGAAGGCCGCGACCACGGCGGCGCGCTGGAGACCGCGGGCGGCATTGCCAAGGCCTTGCCGTGGCTGGCGCCACACGGGACCGAGCCCTTCTGGGTCGTCTCCGGCGACGTGTACCTGCCGGGCTTCGATTTCCCGCTGGCCGTGGCCCAGGAGTTCACGGCCGGGCCGCGCTGGGCCGAGTTGTGGCTGACGCAAAACGCGCCACACCATCCGCGCGGCGACTACGGCATCGGTGCCGACGGGCTGGCCCTGCTGCAGGCTCCGCAGCGCTTCACCTGGGCCAGCGTGGGCCTGTTCAGGTCGTCGATGTTCGCCGATCTGGCCCCAGGCACCCGCATGCCGCTGCGGCCCCGGCTCGACGCGGCCATCGCCGCGCGCCGCCTCGGCGCCCGCCTGTGGACCGGCGGCTGGACGGATGTGGGCACGCCCGAGCGGCTGGCCGCAGTGAACACCCCCTGAACGGGAAAGGCCGCACCCCGCTGCAGGGTGCGGCCTGGCCCGGCAGCGCCGGGCGGAACCATCAGAAGATGGTGATCGAGCGGGGCATCGGCTGCCCGTTGTTGCCTTCGTTGTTCTCGGCCAGCGCACCGGCCGAGTCCACCATGAAGCCCAGGTAGTAGGTGCCCGGGGCCACGTTGGAGGGGATCGTCAGCGAGCGGCTGAAGCTGCCGATGGCG
Source organism: uncultured Ideonella sp. (assembly GCA_964369025.1). Lineage (GTDB taxonomy): Bacteria > Pseudomonadota > Gammaproteobacteria > Burkholderiales > Burkholderiaceae_C > Ideonella. The sequence goes on from CAYJEC010000205.1 coordinate 3,675, forward strand.
CCGGCCGACGCCGAGGCGCCGGTGTTGGTGCCGAGCAGGAGGTCGCCGGTGCTGATGATGTTGTTGGTCGACAGGTAGAAACCGATGTTGAAGGTCTGGGACGAGGTGCCCTGGTTGCCGAAGGTGAAGCCCACGTTGACCGTCGACCCGCGTGCGGCCGAGGCCGGCGAGCTGATCAGCCCGCTGGTGCCCGAGCCGGTGCGCTTCAGGGCCGAGCCGGCCACGTCGCGTTCGGTGGTGCCGTCGGCATAAAGCGCACGGATGCCGGCGCGGTCGTCGGGCAGCGGGTCGACCTCCTTCGAATTGCCCAGCGGGCCGCCGTTGGCGTAGAACGAGTTCATCGTGGCCTGCACGCCGTCGGAGTGCTTCAGGCCTGCGGCGTGGCCCAGCTCATGCAGCCCGACCAGTTCGACGTTGAACGGCGAACCGAGGTTGGCGTAGTTGAGCTGCGCGGTGCTCCAGGACCGGCTGTTGTTGAAGACGATGTCGGTCTCGTCGATGCCGTACTGGTAGCCGAACAGCCAGTAGCAGTGGTAGCGGGTGAAGGTCACCGCCAGGGCCGAGCCGGCCTCGGTGCTGTGCAGGTACATCTCGTTGACGCCGTTGTCCTTGGCGTGCGTGCCATCGGTGTCGCGGCCGACGAAGAAGTTGAAGCCGGAGCCCTTCACATTGTTCCAGTGCCACATCGCGTTCTGGAGGTCGGCGTCCCAGGCGCCTCCGGCAGGGAACGAAGTGGTGCTGAGGTACATGTTGGTCCAGCCGTTGTTCCACTTGATCTTGTTGCCTTCGCATTCAAGCCAGGTGGCGGCGTGGGCCGTGTGAGCCGAGAGGGCCAGGAGCGCGGCGGCGCCCAGCAGCTTGCGCAGGCCGGAGCGGGCGCGGGGGTCGTGCTTGGTGGTCATGGTGTGTTCTCCCTGAAAGTGAATGAGGTGGGCGTGCACTCAGCGCGCGTCAGTGGCTGGCGCGGCGGGGCGCGGCAGGGGCAGTGCCACGCTGTCGCCCTGCGGCATGGCCACCGGGTGGCGCGCGCTGCGCGACGACAGGCCGGCCTCGTCGCCGACTGCGCCCTCGGCGGGGGCGGTGTCCTGCGGGCTGATGCTGCGCAGCAGCTTGCCCGCGCCGGCACGCTGGCGGACCTGGGCCACGAAGCGCTCGGCACTGATCGGCTTCACCGGCCCGGCCTGCACGCCCAGCACGTCGACAGCGGAGCCGTCGTCCGCGATGCCTCCGCTGGCCTCGGGCTTCGCGTGCTGGCCCAGGCGCACGGCCTCGGGCGCGCCGGCGATTTCGGTCTCGAGCTGGGCATCGCCGTCGCGGACGACCTGGCCTTCGGCCACGCCCAGCACCAAGTTGCCGTCGGCGTCGCGCACCTGCTGGCGGCCGGTGGCGGGGTCCGCCGCGAGGCGAAACACACCCTGCGACCAGCCCACGAAGGGCACCAGGTCACGCCCGTTGCCCTGCACGAACAGCAGCACGCGCTCCTCGGGGGCGAAGCGCGGCGCGCCGTCCACATGCAGGCCGGATTGCCCGGCGAAGCCCCCCTTCAGGCGCAGGGTCAGCGTGGGTGCATCGACCCGGCCGCTGAGCATCTCCAGCCTGTCCAGCGTGACGAAGGTGTGCACGTCGTGCGGGGTTCGGGCGGCCGCCTCCACCGAACGCACCGTGCCGAGCACGATGCCGTCGGATTCGGCCAGCAGCGCGTCGAAGCTCTTGTATGGCAGCACCGAGGCCTGCCCTGAGGTCGCCAGCATGGCCAACAAGGCCGCGGCGATGGATGTCGTCTTCAGTCGCATGGTGTTCTCCCTGAACGTTGAGTCACTGTCGGGCCCGCGTCGCACCGGCTGTCGGGCCGGGCGGTGGTGCGAACCACGGGAGTGAGCGTAGGCATCCCGGGCGCAGGCGTCTGCACCCAGGCTCAGGGAGAAAGCGGGTTCGTCTAGGGGTGCGCGAGGCCCCTAGGTTGGCAGCGGCCCCCCACTGGTGGGGTGCTCCAGGCGGTCTGGCGCGCTACCGCGCGAGGGGCGCGCTGATCTCGTCGATGCGCGCCATCACCTCCGGCGTCAGCCGATCGGCCAGGGCCAGGGCGCCGAGGTTGGACTGCAGCTGGTCCACCCGCGAGGCGCCGGTGATCACGCTGCTGACGCGAGGGTTCCGGGTCAGCCAGGCAATGGCCAGCTGGGCCATGGTGCCGCCCAGTTCGGCAGCGATGGGCGCCAGCTTCGCCACGGCGGCGTTTCGGGCCGGGTCCAGCAAGCCGTCGCGCAGGAAGGCCATGTTCTCCATCGCACCGCGCGAGCCTGCCGGCGCGCCGCCCTGGTACTTGCCGGTCAGCAGGCCCGAGGCGAGCGGGCTCCAGGTGGTCAGCCCGAGG
>CAYJEC010000206.1:0-6018 GCA_964369025.1 uncultured Ideonella sp.
AGCCCTGCCAATATTGAGCAGACCCTTTCATGCGTATTGGCCGCACCTGTTCTGGGCGAGCGCTGCGACAAGATTTTCGATGCGGTCGCCATCGCCCCCTACTTTGGCCACAGCGTCATGGAATCGGCGGGCCGGGACAGGGTTCTGGGCTGGCTGCGCGAACCGGACGGCGGGCTTGGGTCTTTGTTCGACGAACTGTGGGGTGTGCGTGACACATTGGCCCATCTGCGGCAGTCCAAGGGGCCAATGCCCGAAGGTCCTTCCCGGGGGGCCATGGCACTAGCTCGCCAATGGATGCAGGCGGCCAAGGCGGTATCCGACCGCCATGGCCTGCCCTTGTTGGCCTACGAGGGCGGCCAGCACCTCATGGCTGAGCCTGGGGAGGCCAACGAAAGAATCTACGGCCTGCTGGCAAAGGCCAACTTGGATGCCCGAATGGCTGACACGTATCGGCGCCATCTGGACGACTGGCGGCAGGTGGGCGGGCACTTGTTCATGTTTTATGCCCATGTGGCAAAACCAAGTCGCTACGGTAACTGGGGGTTGAAGCAGCGCCAATCCGCTCAGACCGATCCGAAATGGCGTGTCGCCTTGGACTACCGGGACCGCACCGCATGTTGGTGGCCGGCATGCGCGCCTTGACAGGTTGGGCCGGCCTGCCATTGCGTGAATTGATGCGCGATTCCCCACCAGTTTCCACCTGTTTCCAACTCAACAACGTACTTGCAGTCCTTGGGTGAACGAGCGGCTCGATCAGACGAAGAACCCTCTATGAACGCTGCCGGACCAGCCAGGCAGGACCCCCGCAAGCAGCCCGATCACTATCCAAGGACCCGAACCATGAAACTACATCCCTTGCGTGACTACGCGTTCCAAATGGCAGTGGCATTGTGTGTAACCGCGCTGCTTCCTAGTGTCAGCCAAGCCTTGCCTATCGGGCAGCGCTCCGGCGTGGGCGTCAACGTCGGTGCTTGGGCCTACTGGATGTCTGACATTCCATTGATCGACCAGTTCAAGCGCAGCAGCGGCTGGATGACACAGTGCAACTACCCGGCGAACCCAAGCTGCAGCGGCTTCAAGAACGGCGCCAGCAGCTGGGACACTCTGGAAGAGTCGAGCATGGATCTCGACGAACACGGATGGGTCAAGAGCCTTCCGGCGGCCAACGACACGAACGTGAAGTACCGTTTCGTGTCCACCATTCTTTTCCAGGGCAACAAGCGCGCCCATGCGGCTGGTAAGTACACAGTGTTGTACGAGGGCAAGGGCACCGTCGAATATGGATTGATCGGCTCCAAGGTGGTTGCTGAATCTGCGCCAGGCCGAGACATTGTTCAAGTCACCAACAACTCTGACGGAGGCCTGCTGATCAGCGTCAAGGCGACCGATCCCACAGACCACATTCGCAACATTCGCGTCCTGCCCCCTGGGGGGGTGTGTGCCAATGCCCGTTTGGACTATGTCACCGCCGCCTCGGAGTGTGTCGCCCGGGGAACCGGAGAGTTCGTCCCGTTCGAGAAGTTCGCGCCGAACGACCGCTGGCACCCTTACTATCTGGCCGAGTTGAAGGGCTTCCGCACCATCCGGTTCATGGACTGGGGGTTGACGAATGTGACCAAGCTCGCAAATTGGGATGACCGTCCTCGTCGCGGTGACGCGACCTGGTCCGGCCCGAACGGCGTGCCGTTCGAACCAATGCTGGAATTGGCCGAAAGAGCCGGTGCCGATCCTTGGATTACGCTGTCGCCCTATGTGAATGATGATTTCGTTAGCCGATTCGGGCGCCGGGTGAAGGAAAAGTTGGCCGCCGGTAGAACACTGATTCTTGAGTACGGCAACGAGCCATGGAACTACGGATTTTCTGCTTCGTCATGGATGCGCGACCAAGCGGTGGCGAAGTGGCCTGAGGCGGTGGCTAAGGGCGAAAGCCCCTACCTTCTGCAGTACAGTTGGTATGCGATGCGCTCGGCACAGGTCTGCCAGATGGTCAAGGCGCAATTCGGCGCCGAGGCCTCTCGTGTCAAATGTGTGTTGAATAGTCAGGCATCTAATTCCTGGGTGGCTGAACAGATGTTGGCCTGCACTTTTGCCGCTGCCGAGCTCGGCAGGCCGTGCGGACAACTGGTCGACGCGCTGGCCGTGGCACCCTACTTCGCGGGCTATATCGGCGAACGCGCCCACCGCTCGACTGTGGCTACCTGGTACAAGGAACCTGACGGTGGGCTGAACAAGCTATTCCAGGAAATCCTCGGCGAGGACGCCAATGGCAACAAGGTTACGCCTCCTCTTTATGGTGTGTCCCCAGAATCAAACGCCAATGGGTCCGTGGCGGCATCTAAGGCTTGGGTCACCGCTAACAAAGCCGTGGCGACAAAGTACAACGTTCCCCTGATGGCCTACGAAGGCGGACAGCATTTGGTGATGGCCGGTGGCGACGACCGAGACACCCAATGGCAGGCGCTGCTCATCGCCGGCAACAAGGACACTCGCATGGGCAAAGCCTACACTCGCATGCTGGAGGATTGGAAGTCGGTCGGCGGCCAGACATACGCGTTGTACAACCACATCGGGCAAGCAGGCTTCTGGGGTGCCTGGGGCCTGAAGGAAGTCCAATACACGACTGACAGCGCCAAGTGGCAGGCCGTGCTGCCGTTCCGCGACAGCCGTGCGTGCTGGTGGACCGGCTGCAGCAACTGAAGCAGCTAGACTGAGGACTTCTGGCAAAGCGCCGGCATGATCTGCCGGCGCTTTGTCGTGGTTGCTTGACCCTCACTGACTACCGATGCCATCAGCTCCTGAGGCGCTGCGCCCGACCCGCGTCCTGATCGTGACCGAACATGCATCGGCGCGATTCGGTGGCGAGGCGGCGCTGCCGTTGCATTACTTTCGTGTGCTGCGGTCCCGGGGCTTGCCAGTCTGGCTGGTCACGCATTCCCGTGTTCGTGCTGAACTGCAGGCCACGTTCCCGGATGAGGCGGCGCGCATCCACTACATCGAGGACGGCGCCGCGCACCGGTTCCTCTGGCGCCTCGGCCAGTGGCTGCCAGACCGACTGTCCTACCTGAGCACCGGCTTCGCGTCGCGCATCATCACGCAACGGCGCCAGCGTGCTCTGGCGCGTGCGCTGGTGCGCGAACACCAAATCGATGTCGTGCACCAGCCGATCCCGGTCTCTCCCAAGGAGCCGTCGCTTCTGCATGGGCTGGGTGTTCCGGTGGTGATGGGCCCACTCAACGGGGCTATGGACTACCCGCCCGCGTTCCGACGCCGCCAGGCCCGTTGGGTCGAATCGTTCTCGTCGATGGCACGGCGCGCCAGCGGCGTGCTCAACCGGATCATGCAGGGCAAGTTGCGCGCGGCCGTGGTGCTGGTGGCCAACGAACGGTCGAGGGCCGGGTTGCCGCCAGGCCTCACCGGGCGCGTGGCCGTGCTGCCGGAAAACGGAGTCGATCTGGCCCTGTGGCACATGGCGCCGGGCCGGAAGTCGAACCTTGGCATGGTCCGGTTTGCATTTGTGGGCAGGCTGGTCAGCCTGAAGGCGGTGGATCTGTTGATCGAGGCCTTCGCATTGGCGCGCACGGCAGCGCCGATGAGCCTGACCGTTGTTGGCGACGGGCCCGAGCTGGTCGCATTGCAAGGCAAGGCGCGGGCACTTGGGCTGCCGGACGACCCAGCGTGCGGCGCGGGGACGGTGTACTTTGCAGGTTGGCGCCCACAGGCCGAGTGCGCGCATCTGCTCGCCGAGCATGACGCGCTGGTGCTGCCCAGCCTGCATGAGTGCGGCGGCGCCGTCGTGCTGGAGGCGATGGCCTGCGGCCTGCCCGTGGTCGCGACCGCTTGGGGCGGGCCCTTGGACTACCTGGACGAATCCTGCGGCATCCTGGTCGAACCGCGTTCGCGAGATGCCTTGGTCCGTGGCCTGGCGGATGCGTTGGAGCGCCTGGCGCTCGGCCCCGAGCTTCGAGGCCGATTGGGCCGGGCCGGGCGAGCCAGGATCGAGCGGGAGTTCGACTGGGAACGAAAGGTGGACCGGATGCTCGGAATCTATCGCAGTGCCGCCGCTGAACGCGGCGTAGGCACCGACGCCGGCGAAGACCAGGGGGCGGTCGCTTGAAGCTCACCGACGCCTTTGACCTGGTGATGGTCATCAACCTGCCGCACCGGACGGACCGGCAACGGGAGGTCCGCGCTGAACTGGCCCGGATCGGTTCCCCCGTCGATGACCGAAAGGTGCGGATCTTTGCTGCCGTGCGGCCGGCCGACTCCCGTGGCTTCAGCTCGATCGGCGCTCGGGGCTGCTTTCTGAGCCACCTGGGAGCGCTGAAGGAGGCGGCGCGGTCGGGAGCCCGGTCGGTTCTCTTGCTGGAAGACGACGTCGACTTCAGCACCGACTTCACTACGCGCTGGCCGGCCATCGCAAAGCAATTGGCCATTCATGACTGGGACGTCTTCTATGGCGCTTGGCTCCAACTGGACCAACCCTTGACGGGACGGGGCCTATTGGTGCTGCCGCCGGCCGTCAGTGTGATGGGTGCCCACATGGTGGCCATCAGAGGCCCGGCGATCAACGAGGCGCTGTCCTACCTGAATGCCATGCTGACACGCCCGGCCGGCGACCCGCAAGGCGGGCCTATGCATGTCGATGGTGCCTATGGGTGGTACCGGGCGGCGCATCCCGAGCGCGTGACGCTGTTTCAGTCGGTGCCTCTGGCGCACCAGCGCTCGTCCAGGACGGACATTCACGCGTTGCGCTGGTTTGACCGCTGGGCGGGAGTGCGCAGTCTTGCCCAACTGGCCCGTCGAACCCGGGCCCGTTGGCTGCAGCGCTGAATCCGTCGGGCCGCCTCAATGGCCCCGGTCACTCCACCATCGCCTCGTGTGCGCCAGCACATCGCCTTTCAGAGCCAGGGCGCGCCGCTCCACGCCGTGCCAAGACAGCGCTGCCAAGAGCAGCGTTCCCGCAAGCGAACCGCACAGCATGCCTGCCAGCCCCACGCCAGGCCATAGGTCGGCAATAGTCTGCTGGACCGGGTAGGCGTAGATGTAGATGCCGTACGAGTAGTCGCCCACCTTGTTGAAGCTTCTGATGGCCCTCCAAGGCAGGTACGAAAAGCAGATCACCAGATAGCCGATGCAGGTGTGGTAGACCCAAAAGAAGGCATTGCGGGAAAACGTGGTGGCAATCAACACCGACACCAGTGCAACGACGAAGACCGGTGCCGAGATGACCACCCGGTCTCTCAGGTGGTAGATGACGGCCCCGGTCGAGAACATGAACAGCAAGGCGATCCACGGCGTGGCCTCGTGCGAATTCAACTGCGCCAATCCGACATGAATCCCGGACAGCCCGCAGGCCAGAATCGTCGCGCCGGCGAACGCCTTGCTCCCCGATCTTGGCACGGCCCTGCAGACCACCCAGGCCGCCAGCAGCAGGGCATACATGCGCACCTCCAGCGGGAGCGTCCACAGTGACCCGTTTACGGCACCCGGGTAGGGGTTGCGCTCAAAGACGCCGGGCAGGAGGTAGGCCATGTCGCCCAGCAAAGACCCACAGCGCGCCAGGTAGATATAGACCTGCTTCGACGACAGATAGGCGGACCATGGCAGGTCGGTCAGCGCCATGCCCATGCCGAAGACTGTCAGCACGAGCATGACCCACAGCGCCGGGTAGATCCGAAGCACACGGGCCAGCACAAACTCGACCCAGTTGCGCGACCGCAGAAGACTGGCAGTGACCAGGTAGCCGCTCGTGATGAAGAACACATCGACAGCGATCGAACCCCAGGTGACACCCAAGGTTGCGCGCAGCGGCTCGGCCGCCGGCTGCCCGGTGGTCAGGGCGTAGCTGTGCGTCACCAATACCGCCGTGGCGGCAAGAAACCGCAGCAGGTTTAAGTTGTTGTCGCGCCCGGCAATGAGCGACGACAGCTGCCATGTCATCGGCTTGGCATGTGGGGCGTTCACAGCTTGCTCAGAAGAAGGTTGAGCACCAGCCCGGCGAGCGCGCCGGCGGGCACG
>CAYJEC010000207.1:0-5978 GCA_964369025.1 uncultured Ideonella sp.
CATCGGTGGCAGTTTTGGTGCCGGCAACTACGGCATGTGCGGGCGCGCCTACGGCCCGCGCTTCCTGTGGACCTGGCCGAACAGCCGCATCTCGGTGATGGGTGGTGAACAGGCCGCGAGTGTGCTGGCCACCGTGCGGCGCGACGGCATCGAGGCCAAGGGCGGCGCCTGGAGCGCCGACGACGAAGCCGCCTTCAAGGCGCCCATTCGTTCGCAGTACGAGCAGCAGGGCCACCCCTACTACGCCAGCGCGCGGCTGTGGGACGACGGCGTGATCGACCCGGTGGACACCCGCCGCGTCTTGGCGCTGGGCCTGTCGGCGAGCTTGAACGCGCCGATCCCCAACGCCAAATTCGGTGTCTTCCGGATGTGATGACGATGACGCGGGTCGAGACGGTTCACGCGATGTGGCAGCGTTTCGAGGCGCGCGACTGGGCCGGTGCGCGCGCTCTGCTGCGCGACGACGCGCAGTTGCACTGGCCCACCTCGGGCGAGCATCTGTTGGACGCCGACGCCGCGATCCGCGTGCAGGCGATTTACCCCGAGGGGTGGAGCATCCGCGTGATCGCTGTCGACGCGATGGCCGACGGCCGCGTACACAGCATCGTCGAGGTTCGCCACGGCAGCCAGCGGTTCTTCGCCAACTCGCGCTTCGGTTTCGACGAGGCCGGCCGGATATCGGAGATCACCGAGTATTGGGGCACCTTCGAAACGCCGCCTGACTGGCGCACCGCCGAAGCCATCGGTGCTTACCGCCGCGACCCGGAGATCCCCGCATGACGACGACCCTCGACATCCGCCGCCCCTCGCCGCATGTGGCCGAGGTCTGGCTGAACCGGCCCGATGTCCGCAATGCGTTCAACGACAGCGTGATCGCCGAGCTGACCGCTGTGTTCCAGGGCTTCGCGGCCGACGCCGACCTGCGCGTGGTCGTGCTCGGCGGCCACGGCAAGGCCTTCTGCGCTGGCGCCGACCTGAACTGGATGCGCGCCATGGCCGACTACTCCTGGGAGCAGAACCGGGCCGACGCGCAGGCGCTGGCCGACATGCTGTGGGCGATCTACCAATGCCCCGTTCCGGTGATCGGCCGCATCCATGGCGACTGCTATGCCGGCGGCGTGGGCCTGGCGGCGGTATGCGACATGCTGGTGGCTGCTGCCGGAGTGAACTTCTGCCTCAGCGAGGCCAAGCTGGGCCTGCTGCCGGCGACCATCGGCCCCTACGTCATCAAGGCCCTGGGCGAACGGGCCGCACAGCGCTACTTCACCACGGCCGAACGCTTCAGCGCAACCGAGGCGCACCGCCTGGGCTTTGTGCACGAGGTCTGCGCCGCCGAAGCGATCGACGAGACCCTACAAGTCCTGGTCGCCGCGCTGGTGGCCAACGGCCCAGCGGCGGTGAAGGCTTGCAAGCGCCTGGTGCAGGATCTGGCCAGCCGGCCGCTGACGGGCGAACTGCGTGCCGACACTGCGCGCCGCATCGCGGACATCCGCGCCAGTGCCGAGGGCAGGGAAGGCGTGCAGTCCTTCCTCAACAAGCGCCCGCCGGCATGGATCTGAGCCTGCCGCCCGCACTGGGCCAGGCCGTCACCGGCCTGGACACGGCGCACCTGTTTGCGCTGGCGGCGGCATTGGGCTGGGCCAGCGGGCTGCGCCTGTACGCAGTGGTGTTCCTCACCGGGCTGGCCGGTTGGCTGGGGTGGCTACAGTTGCCGTCAGGCCTGCAGGTGCTGCAGCACCCGGCTGTGCTGGTCGCCGCCGGCACGATGCTCGCGGTGGAATTCCTGGCCGACAAGATCCCCTGGGTCGATTCCTTGTGGGACGCACTGCACACCTTCATCCGCATCCCGGCCGGGGCGGCGCTGGCGGCCGGCGTGTTTGGCGCCGATGCGGGGGCCTGGACGCTCATCGCCGCACTCGCGGGCGGGGGCCTGGCCGCCACAGCGCACGCCGCCAAGACGACGGTGCGCGCGGCGGCCAACACCTCGCCCGAGCCGTTCTCGAACCTGGCGCTTTCGCTGCTCGGTGACGCCGCCGTGCCGGCGATGCTGTGGCTCGCCTGGCAGCACCCGCTGGTGTTCTTTGCAGCGCTGGCCGTGGCGCTGGTGCTGATGGTCGGCGTGACCGTGCTGCTGTTCAAGTTCCTGCGCAGCCTGCTGGGCGGGCTGAAAAAACACTTTGGCGCCGCGCCAGCGCGCGCTTGATGGAGACAAGCGAATGTTCAAGAAGATCCTCATTGCGAATCGTGGAGAGATCGCCTGCCGCGTGGCCGAAACGGCACGCCGCCTGGGCGTGCTCACGGTGGCCGTCTATTCGGATGCCGACGCGCATGCCCAGCATGTGCGGGCCTGTGACGAGGCCGTGCACATCGGCGGCAACGCGGCCAAGGACAGCTATCTGCAATGGCAGCGCATCCTCGACGCCGCCCGGGCCACCGGCGCGCAAGCGGTGCACCCGGGTTACGGTTTCCTCAGTGAGAACGAGGCCTTCGCCAGGGCCTGTGCCGAGGCTGGCGTGGTCTTCATCGGCCCGCCTGCTTCGGCCATCGCCGCGATGGGCAGCAAGTCCGCCGCGAAGTCGCTGATGGAACAAGCCGGTGTGCCTTTGGTGCCGGGCTACCACGGCGACAACAACGAGCCCGCCTTCCTGAAGGCCCAGGCCGAGCGCATCGGCTTTCCGGTGCTGATCAAGGCCAGCGCGGGGGGCGGGGGGCGTGGCATGCGGCGGGTCGACAAGGCCGAGGATTTCGTGGCCGCGCTCGCCTCCTGCCAGCGCGAGGCCAAGGCCAGCTTCGGGGACGACCATGTACTGGTCGAGCGTTATGTGACCAAGCCGCGCCACATCGAGATCCAGGTCTTTGGTGACACCCAGGGAGATTGCGTCTACCTGTTCGAGCGTGATTGCTCGGTGCAGCGCCGTCACCAGAAGGTTCTGGAGGAGGCTCCCGCGCCGGGCATGAGCGAGGTGCGCCGCGCCGAGATGGGCGCCGCCGCTGTGGCTGCGGCAAAGGCCGTGGGCTACGTGGGCGCCGGCACGGTGGAATTCATCGCCGAAGAGGTGGGCGACGGCGACCTGCGCTTCTACTTCATGGAGATGAACACCCGGCTGCAGGTCGAGCACCCTGTGACTGAGGCGATCACCGGGCATGACCTGGTCGAGTGGCAGTTGCGCGTGGCCGGTGGCGAGCCGCTGCCGGCCACGCAGGACGAACTCAAGATCCACGGCCATGCGATCGAAGCGCGCATCTGCGCCGAGAACCCGGATGCGAACTTCCTGCCTGCCACCGGCGCGCTGCAGGTGCTGCGCTGGCCGGCGCATGTGGGCTTTCGCCGCAACTCAGACGCCGAGCGCTTTCACGAGCCCGCCCCGGTGCGAGTGGATGCCGGCGTGCGTGAGGGCGACGCGATCAGCCCCTACTACGACTCGATGGTGGCCAAGCTCATCGTCTGGGGCGAGGACCGCGCGCAGGCCCTGGCCCGCCTGGACAGCGCGCTGCGTGACACGCACATCGTCGGCCTCCACACGAACGTGGCGTTTCTGCGCCGAGTGGTCGCCAGCCGATCGTTTGCCACCGCCGACCTGGACACCGCGCTGATCGAACGCGAACGCACGGTGCTGTTCGATGCGCCCGGCCTGCCGCTGCCGGTGGCGGCGGCTGGTGTGATGGCCCAGGCGTTGGCGGCCGAGACCGCCCTGGAATCCCCTGACCCCTGGTCGCGCCGCGACGGCTGGCGCATCCACGGCGGCGCGCGCCGCCGCTTCGACCTGGAGATGGGCAAGACCCATCATGTGGCCACGCTGGAGCGCCTGCACGACGGCGCGCTGCGCCTGGGCCTGGGTGGGAGCTTCTGGCCCTTCAGCGCACAGCCACTGGGCAACGACCGCTACGACGTGAACCTTGGCACCGAGCGCCACACGTTGACCGTCTACCTGCGCGGCGAACGTGTGGCGGTGTTCGGCGCCCACGGTTCGCTGGAACTGCAGGAGTTCGACCCCATCGCCCATGCCGGCGATGCTGCCGGCACCGGCGGCCGCCTGACCGCGCCGATGCCGGGCAAGGTGATCGCCTTCTTGGCCAAGGCGGGCGACGTGGTCGAGGCAGGCCAGCCCCTTGCCGTGATGGAGGCGATGAAGATGGAGCACACCATCACGGCGCCGCGTGCCGGTTCGGTGGCCGAGCTGATGTACGCCGTCGGCGACCAGGTGGCCGAGGGCGGCGAGTTGCTGCGTTTGTCGGAATAGCTGGAGTCGAGCGATGAGCCTTCCTTCCCGCGTCAAGATCGTCGAGGTCGGCCCCCGAGATGGCCTGCAGAACGAAAAGCAGCCGGTCGCCGCCCAGCACAAGATTGCCCTCGTGCATGCCCTGCAGGCGGCAGGGCTGAGCGAGATCGAGGTCACCAGCTTCGTCAGCCCGAAGTGGGTGCCGCAGATGGCTGACAACGCCGAGGTGATGGCCGGCATCCGCCGCCAGCCTGGCGTGCGGTACGCGGTGCTGACGCCCAACCTGAAGGGCTTCGAGGCGGCGCTGGCCACCCGGCCGGACGAGATCGTCGTGTTCGGCGCCGCCAGCGAAGCCTTCAGCCAGAAAAACATCAATGCAAGCATTGACGAAAGCATCGAACGTTTTATACCGGTGCTTGAGCAGGCGAAAACCGATGGCGTGAAAGTACGCGGCTATGTCTCAACGGTGCTGGGCTGCCCTTATCAAGGCGACGTGCCTGTCAGCGACGTGGTGCGTATATCGAAACGACTATTCGAACTCGGTTGCTACGAAATTTCCCTCGGCGACACCATCGGCATCGGCACGCCGAAAAATGCCCGCGCCATGCTGGTCGCGGTTGCCGGTGAAATTCCAATGGCCTCGCTGGCCGTGCATTTCCACGACACGCGCGGCCAGGCTCTGGCCAACATTCTCGCTTGTCTGGAAGAAGGCGTTCGCGTTGTTGATTCTGCGGTGTCCGGTACTGGCGGTTGTCCGTATGCGAAAGGCGCCAGCGGCAATGTCGCTACCGAAGACGTGGTTTACATGCTGGAAGGTATTGGCATGCAAACCGGCATTCAACTGGATAAATTAATAGATACTGGCCGCTGGCTTTCGCAACTTTTGGGTCGCGAAACCAGCAGCAAGGTCAACCGGGCAAGCATCGCATGAGAACTCATAGCCGCTACCGCACAACGGCTGCGTATCAGCCAAAGTATGCCAATCCGATCCGCTTCGAATCGGGTGAAATCATTACATTGGGTGGGCGAGACACCGAGTTCCCCGAATTTCTCTGGGCAACCGATGAACAAGGACGCGAAGGCTGGGTGCATGAATCCAAGTTCCTCGTTACCTCGGAAAAAAAAGCGGTAACGACTGGTCACTACAACGCGATCGAGTTGGCAGTGCGTGCTGGGGAATTGGTCAGCGCCGAGGAGGCGCTTGGTGACTGGTCCTGGTGCGTCAATTCCGAAGGACGCAAGGGCTGGCTGCCGAATCACTTACTCGAGCGCGTTACCGATGTGTTGCCTTTCAGCATTCGCCCGATTGAAAGCGGCGACGATGCCATCATTGCTGAGATCATTCGCAAAGTGATGCCGGAATTCGGCGCCGTCGGCGATGGTTTCGCGATCAACGATCCCGAAGTGGATTGGATGAGCCGGGCCTATTCCGAAAACCGCAGTGCCTATTTTGTCGTCGTGATGCATGGCGTGGTGAAAGGTGGCGGCGGTATTGCACCGCTCGCCGGGGGCGATCCCGACACATGTGAATTACGGAAAATGTATTTCCTGCCCGAATGCCGTGGTTTGGGCGCCGGAACGGCCATGATGAGCCGCTGCCTGCAAGCCGCGCGCATGCATGGTTTCAAGCGCTGCTATCTGGAAACCCTGGACAGCATGAAAGACGCACAAAGCCTGTATGTCCGCAGCGGCTTCAAGAAACAATGCGGCACGCTGGGCAATACCGGCCACGGCGGCTGCGATACGTTTTACGTTCTC
>CAYJEC010000208.1:0-5936 GCA_964369025.1 uncultured Ideonella sp.
GAAGTCGGCAACGAACTTGTCGCTGGCAGCCCGGTCGGCGGCGCTGTCGCCGGATCGCGCGCGGCTGGTCTTCAACGCCCACCGGGCACTTGCGGAATGGCTGTTGGACGGTGGCCAGTTGAACGCGGCGGGCCAAGCGCTGAACGATCTGGACGAAGCCCGGCGCGCCTTCACCGTCTCACCCGACCAGGCCCGTGACGCTGACCTGCTGTGGGCTCGCTACTGGACGGATACGGGGCAATTTGAAGCCGCGCTCACCCTCCTCAAAAAGCGTCGTGACGCCACCCTGGCCCACTTTGGCGCAGGCGACGGCAGAGTGGCGGACTTGAGCTTTCGGATTGCCAAGGTTCTTCTGGCCCAAGGCCAACTGGCGGGCGCCGAGGAGTCCCTCGAAAAGATCGACACCAACGCTGCACCACAGCCGGCACCCGGCGATGTCGCCAGACAGCTCAGCCAATCCGGCCGAGCCGCCACCCAATTGCTGCGGGGTGACTTCACTTCGGCCTGGCCAACGGTCCTGGCACGGTATCAGGCCGTCACGCAGGTGCCGCGCGGTGACCAGTATCTGGTCACGGCCCTCGACGCCACTGAACAGATGGCACGTGTGCTGCACGGCCTGGGCAGGCCGACGGAAGCCCGGGCCCACTTCGAGCGTGCCATCGGCCTGCTTGAGGGGGGGTACGCGCATAACCCGCTTCTGGCAGCCATCCGGGCGCGCTACGCGAGCTGCCTGCTGGCCTTGAACGAGCGCGGGCTGGCTCGCTCGCAGGTCATGCTGGCTCAAGCCGCACTGCGTGCAGAGCCCTCGGCCGGCCCCCAATTCCGGCGCGATCTGGCCACGGTGGTGCGCGAACTCGAATGAGCTCGAAGATTTCTTGAACCGGTTCAGCGGCGTCTTCGACTCAGGGGTACCCAACGGCCACTGAGAAGCGCCCTAGGGGAAGCGAACGGCACGGCTTTGCACAGTGCCACCCCCTGAAAGCGATACCGATCATGACCACCTCGACCCCCCGCGGCACCATTTCTGGCAAGGCCGACCGCAAGCCCACACGCAAGCCTGCACGCAAGCTCCGCACCCATCGCAAGCCCACTGGCCCACTGGTCAAGGGCGGCCAGCCGACCCACACCCCGCCGCCCCCGCCCAAGCTGCAGTAGTGGTGAGGCCGTTTCGGTAGAGCGGGCTGCCGCCGCTCATGTCGGTTCCGCCGGCCCGTTCGCGTGTACCCAGGCACCTTCCCCTGGAACGGCGCCACTTCACCCCCTCAAAGGAGCAAGCATGTCCCATCTCATCACCCGCCGACTCGCCCTCACGGTGCTCGGCACCGCGCTGGCCGGCGCCGCGCTCGCCGACCTGCCCGACGACCAACGCGCACGGTCCGCGTCGCCCGAGTCGCTGTCGGGCTCCCCGCCCACCCATCCCGGCTTCAAGCTCAAGGCGGCCTCGCTGGCCTGCACCAATTCCATGAGCACCGCGGGCTACCTCTACACCGTGAAGCTCCTCACCCAGGGCCCGTTCACTGCCGGCTTCGGGTTGCAGGTGCGCCTCACCGCGGTGTCCCCCTCGAACGTGGTCGGCAACTGGCCCTTGCCCGTGGCCAACCTGCCGGGCATCCAGACGACGCATCTGCCGCCCGGCGGCGTGGCCCTGGTGGCCGGCCAGGCCTACAAGATGGAGGTGCTGTTCGGCAGCCCGGCTCAACCCTGGCCGCCGTTCACGCAGATGCTGACAGCCCCGTCGTGCGGCAAGGTGGTGGGCCCCGGCGGGCCGGTGGGGAAGGATCTCAACACCATGCCGCAGTTTTGACGGCGCGGGCTGGACCGGACCACCGGCACGGCATACCAAGGCCGTCCCGAGCGACCGAGCGATTCCATCATTTCTTCTAGGGATGCGCGCCGGGCGCTCGGCGCCCTAGCATCGGCGGCGCGCGTGCTTGCGGTTCGCATGCGCACAGGCTGCATTTCCGTGCCCCAAGAACAAAGGACAACGTGCCGGCCCAGGCCTGCGCCGCTCAGCAGACGCCACGCGCGCGCGTCGCCGTGGGCCTGCGCCTGCTAGCGCCGCTGCTGCTGTGGGCGTCGTGCCTGCTCGGCGCCGCACCGGCCGTGGCTCAGGTTCGCTCGGTGCTGCCGGCCGAGGCCAGCCTGGCCCGCGGCGGTGCCGAGCCCATCACGCTGCAGCTCGCACCCGAGGGGGTGGACGCCTCGCTGGGCCGCCTGAGCGCGTTCCTGTGCCCCGCCAACCTGCCGCCCACGAGGGGCCTGGCCCTCAGTGGCAACCCCTGCCGGGGCAGCCGCGTTGGCCCCATCCGCCTCGCGGCCCGCGGCGCCGGCGTGGTCGTGGCCCTGCCGACCGCCGAGCAACTGCGTGCCGCGCAGGCCATGCCGCCCGCGGCCACCTACCTGGTGCTCGTCTACACCCTGGACAGCGGGGACGCCGCCATCTTCGCCGTCCGCCTGCTGGAAGCGGCCGGCACGCCAACGGCCGCCGCCTCGGCCGGGAGCAGCGCCTCGCTCGGCACTGCCAGCGGCGCGGCCACGGGGTCGGCCGGTGAAAGCACCGGCACCGACGCCAAGGCCAGCGAACCCGCCGCGCCGCGGCCCACCATCGGCTCGCCGCCCAGCTTCACCCCACCGGCCGTCGGCGGCAGCGCGGTGCTGGCCGAGCCAGCGCACGAGCCTGGCCAGCTTCTGGTGCTCTGGCCCAACCAGACCGAGGCCGACGCGGGCCTGGCCCTGCTCGCCAGCCGCTACCGCCAACGCCCGCGCCTGCTGCTGCCGCTGCCGGCGCTGGGCGTGGTCATTGCGCAGTTGCAGTTGCCCGACACGCGGGCCGCGCTGGCGCTGCGCGACACCCTGCGCGCCGAGCAACCCGGCTGGGTCACCGACCAGAACGCCCGCAGCAGCCTGCAGGGCGCCGCCGCCCCCAGCGCCGCCGCCGCCCCCCGGCTCTACGCCCTGCAGCAACTGCAGCTCGGCGACCAGCCGCTGGCCGCCAGCCCGCCCCTCAGGCTCGGCGTGATCGACGCCGCACTGGACCCGGCCCTGCCGCTGCACACCAGCGCCCGCAGCCAGCGCAGCGTGCTGGGTCCGGCGGACGTGCCGGCGCCGATCGACCACGGCGCCATCGTCGCCCAGCTCATCGCCGGCCCGCCGCTGGCCAACGGCTTTGCCGGCGCCACCGCCGCGCTGCAACCCGGCGTGCACCTGCTGTGGGCCAGCGCAGTGCGGCAGGTCAACGGCCAGCCGCGCAGCCACAGCCTTCACACCCTGGCCGCGCTGGACTGGCTGCTGGCGCAGGGCGCGCAACTCATCAACCTGAGCCTGGGCGGTGCGGGCGACGCGGTGCTGGAAGCCGCCTTCGCCCGCCTGCGCGATCGGCCGGTGCTGCTGGTGGCCGCCGCCGGCAACAACGGGCCCGATGTGGCACCGGTCTACCCGGCGGCCTACCCCGGCGTGCTGGCCGTCACCGCCGTCGATGCGGCACGCCAGCCCTATGCGCAGGCCAATCACGGCCCCTACGTGGGCCTGGCCGCGCCGGGGGTGGACGTGTGGGTGCCGGTGCCGGCAGCGGCGGTGCCCGGCGCCGCCGCCATGCCGGGCCAGTACGTCAGCGGCACCTCCTTCGCCAGCGCGCTGGTCAGCGCCACGCTGGCCCGCGCCGGCGCCGCTTGGTGGCAACTGCCCAAGCCCACCCAGCTCGCCAGCCTGTGCCAGACCGCGACCGACCTGGGCTCACCCGGGCGGGACGCGGTGTACGGCTGCGGGCTGCTGAGCCTCGGCACGCTGGCCGGCGCAGGGGCCATGCGATGACGGCCCAAGAGCCACGGAGTACCGCGCATCTCGGCAGCGCTGCCCGGTGCCTGGTCGCCCTGAACAGCGCAGCAATCAGTTTGAACCGGATTCTCGGCCAGCACGACTCAGGGCCCAGAGACCAGCCAAGCGCAGCGGCGCGTTCTATGGCCTGTCGGTTGGCCTGCCTCGAATCCGTGGTCCCTGTGCCTTCCCGGCGGCCAGACCGTGCCGCTGCTCCCTCACCGTCGAAAGCCTCGCCATGCCGCCACGTCACCCCATTGACATGCACCGCCGCGTCACCCCGCTGTTCGCCCTGGCTCTGTTGCTGGTGGTGCTCGCCTGTGGCGGCGGCGGCAGCGGCGGCGCCGCCGACATGGACAGCGACGGCATTGCCGACGCGCTGGACAGCTGCCCCGCCACCGCCAACCACGACCAGATGGACCTGGACACCGACGGCGTGGGGGACGCCTGCGACAACTGCCCCAGCACCGCCAACCCCGGCCAGGCCGATGCCAACGCCGACGGCCTGGGCGACGCCTGCCAGCCCCCGGATGCCGATGCCGACGGCCTGCCGGACAGCACCGACAACTGCCCCGCCGCCGCCAACGCCAGCCAGCTCGACCTGGACACCGACGGCATCGGCGACGCCTGCGACAACTGCCCGAGCACGCCCAATCCCGACCAGGCGGACAGCGACCACAACGGCGTCGGCGATGCCTGCCAGACCTGACCGCTCAGGGCCACTGAACTTTGCTCGGACCCTGCTCGCGCGACCTGTTCATCACCCACTTGAAGGACCGTCCCATGACACGCTCAACCCACACCCTTCCCGCTCCGGGCGCTGCCACCACACCGCCGGCCGGGCGACTGCTGCGCTTGTTGCGCTTGCGCCAGCCTGTCAGCGCCGGGTGCGTCACCGCGCTGTGTGCCGCGCTAGCCGCGCCGACGGTGCCACCGGCTGTGGTGGTTGGCGTAGCGGCTGTGGTGATGGTGGGCGGTACGACCACCGAGGCGAAAGCGACGACCACCATCCCCGGCATTGGCGTCGTCGTCAAGAAGAACCGGCCTCCAGTCAGGCACATGGCCACCACCGACCAGGACGGCCGGTATGACTTCAAGGACCTGGAACCCGGTTCCTACGACCTACTAGTTGACGGCCAGCCGCCGCGCAAGGTGGTGGTGGGCAAAGACGGCCGGCTCAGCGGCGTGGTCACCGGGCCGGTCAAGGCGGCGGGGCCGATGACCGCCGCGCCGGCACTGAACACCAGCCTCGCGCGTGGCGGCCCCGGAGCGCTGCAGCCGCCAGGGCCCGCCGCGTCGGACATCCGCAGCGTGCCCACCGGCAACCCCACGCCGGTGCCCAAGGGCGCGGCGATGGCGGCCCCGCCGGCCGACGCCGCGAGTGGCCAGCACCAGTGGGACAAGCAATCCACCGCCGCGCCCCGCACTCGCCAGATCGTGCAGACCCAGGCCCTGGCCGACGGCTACTTTGTCAAGTTCGCCGGCCAGCCGCAGGGCTTCAAGCTCGACACGGTGCGGGGCACGATCGAGGAGTTGCCCGCCGGCATGCCGCCGCGACCGGCGGCCGATGCACCCGTGCCGGCCCCGGCGCGTTTACAGGCCTTCCTGAAGGACCAGAAGACCGGCCAGATCGTGCCGCTGGCGCTCGGCGGCGACGGCTTCGTGCTGCCCGTGAGCCTGGAAGACGGCCGCCATCGCTATGCGCTGAAGGTGACCGGCGGCGGCCTGGGCGACCGCCCGTGCCCGCCCGGCTGTGGCGAGTCGGGCTACCTCACGGTGTCCATCGAGAAGGGCGCGGCCAAGGGCAACGGCAGTCCGAAATCCGAAGGCTTCTGAGTCGTCGTCCATTCCCTGAAAGCCCCACCATGCCCACCCGCACCCCACCCATCTTCACCCGTGCCGCCGTGCTCCGCGCCATGCTTCTCGCCGCCGCCTGCGCACCGTGGAGCCCGGCGGCCCAGGCCGCGGGCACCGCAGACGGGGGCAAGCTGACCAAGGCCGATGCCGGCCGGGCCGCCACCCCCGCCGCCGCGCCACCCATGGGGCGCGATGTGCCCGCCAGTGCGGCCACGCCGGCCGAGCCCGCCTCCGCAGCGGCCCGGCCTCATCCCCGCGCGCAGCCA
>CAYJEC010000209.1:0-5935 GCA_964369025.1 uncultured Ideonella sp.
GGCCATCGCGCTGGACGGCCTGCCAGGCGTGCACGCGCTGGCCGGTGACACCGACGGCGTCGACGGTGCCGAGGAGATCGCCGGCGCCATCGCCACGCCCGACACGCTGGAGCGCGCCTGGGCGCAGGGCATCAACCCCCGTGCCAGTCTCGATGCGAACGACGGCCATGGCTTCTTCCAGGCGCTGGGCGACTCGGTGGTCACCGGCCCGACGCTGACCAATGTCAATGACTTCCGCGCGATCGTCGTAGACAGGAGGCTCGACGGCACCACTTTGTCATGAGATGCCAAAGACGTTAGCCCCGCGTTCGGCACCATCGCCGACGGTTCATCCAGTATCGCGCTCCGTCAAGGAAGCCAAGTCTTGCCCCGCTTTGCCGCCAACCTGTCGATGCTCTACAACGAGCACAGCTTCCTGGACCGTTTCGCTGCCGCGGCGGCCGACGGTTTCCGGGCCGTGGAGTACCTGTTTCCCTATGCGTTCGAAACGCAGGAACTGGCACGGCGCCTGGCCGACAACGGCCAGCAGCAGGTCTTGTTCAACGCCCCCCCAGGGAACTGGGACGCGGGCGAGCGGGGCCTGGCCTGCCTGCCCGGGCGCGAGGCCGAGTTTCGCGGTGGCTTCGCCCAGGCGCTGGCCTATGCCGAGGCCCTGAACTGCCCGCGGGTGCATGTGATGGCGGGGTTGGCACCGCAGGGCGCCGAGCGCGCGCACCTTCAGGCCACCTACGAAGCCAACCTGGCCTGGGCCGCCGAGCTGGCTGAGGGCGCGGGCCGCGAGGTGCTGATCGAGCCGATCAATCCGCGTGACATCCCCGGCTTTTTCCTGAACCGGCAAGACGAGGCGCACCGCATCGTGCAGTCCATCGGTGCGCCGAACCTGAAGGTGCAGATGGATCTGTACCACTGCCAGATCGTCGAGGGCGATGTTGCTTCGAAGATCCGCCAGTACCTGCCCACCGGGCGCGTCGGGCACATCCAGGTCGCCGGCGTGCCCGAACGCCACGAGCCCGACATCGGCGAACTGAACCATGCCTACCTGTTCCGGGTGATCGACGAGGTGGCCGCCGCGTGCCGATGGGCTGGCTGGGTCGGTTGCGAATACCGGCCGGCACGCGGCGCCGTGGCGGGGGCCACCACCGCCGGCCTCGGCTGGCTCCGCAGCCTCGGCCTGCCTGATGGGGGTGATCATCCCCAGCATCATCCCCTGGCGCCTCGTGTGGGCGCACCAGGGGGTGACGCGCGCTGCGCGTTGGCGATGAGGCGTCAGCCTCATCGCCGGGTTAACCTGCGCAACTGCCACCGCCTGGAGATCCCTGCATGAGCGACACGCCTGCCTACACCCCGCCGAAAATCTGGACCTGGAACAAGGAGAACGGCGGGCAGTTCGCCAGCATCAACCGCCCGGTCGCCGGGGCCACCCACGACAAGGCGCTGCCGGTGGGGCGCCACCCGCTGCAGCTGTACTCGCTGGGCACGCCCAATGGCGTGAAGGTCACGGTGATGCTGGAGGAACTGCTGGCGCTGGGTCATGCCGGCGCCGAGTACGACGCCTGGCTCGTCCGGATCAATCAGGGCGAGCAGTTCAGCAGCGGTTTCGTTGCTGCCAACCCGAACTCCAAGATCCCGGCGCTGGTGGACCACAGCGGCCCGGCACCGGTGCGGGTGTTCGAATCCGGCGCGATCCTGATCTACCTGGCCGAGAAGTTCGGCGCCTTCCTGCCGGCCGGTGGCGCGGAGCGGGCCGAGTGCCTCTCGTGGCTGTTCTGGCAGATGGGCAGCGCGCCCTTCCTGGGCGGTGGCTTCGGACACTTCTATGCCTACGCGCCCACCAAGATCGAGTACGCCATCGACCGCTACGCGATGGAGGCCAAGCGCCAGATGGATGTGCTGGACCGTCGGCTCGCCGAGAGCCCCTACCTGGCGGGTGATGAGTACACCATTGCCGACATGGCCGTGTGGCCCTGGTACGGCACGCTGGCCAAGGGCCAGCTCTACGAGGCCGGCGAGTTCCTGCAGGTGCAGGACTACCAGAACGTGCTGCGTTGGACGAACCAGATTGCCGAGCGCGCGGCCGTACAGCGCGGCCGCATGGTCAACCGCACCTGGGGCCAGCCAGCCAGCCAGTTGCACGAGCGACACGACGCGAGCGATTTCGACACCCTCACGCATGACAAGTTGCCACCTGCTGCTTAAAGGCCACGCCATGATCACTCTCTACGACTGCGCCACCGCCCCCAGCCCACGCCGCGCCCGCATCCTGCTCGCCGAGAAGGGCCTCACGTACGAGACCGTGCAAGTGGATCTGCGAAACGGCGAGCAACTGGGCGATGCCTACCGCCAGCTCAACCCGCAGTGCACCGTGCCCACGCTTCGCACGGAGGAGGCCATGCTGCTCACCGACAACGCAGGCATTGCCGCCTACCTGGAGGCGCGCTACCCCGAGCCGGCGCTGATGGGCCGCACACCGGCCGAGAAGGCCGAGGTCGCCAGCTGGAACTGGCGCGTGGAGTTCGAGGGCCTGATGGCGATTGCCGAGGCGCTGCGCAACAGCGCGCCCGCCATGGCCAACCGAGCGCTGCCCGGGCCAGTGAACTACCCGCAGATCCCCGAGTTGGCGCAGCGTGGCCAGGCCCGGGTACAGCAGTTCTTCCACACGCTGGAACAACGCCTGGCTGGGCGCGAGTTCATCGCAACCGACCGTTTCAGCATCGCCGACATCACCGCCGTGGTGGCGGTGGACTTCGCGCGCATCGTGAAGTGCAAGCCCGGCGACCAGCACCCACAGTTGCAGCGCTGGCGCGCGGCGATGGCGCTGCGGCCGTCAATGGCGCTGTAGGGCCGAGCGGCGACACGCTCCTGGGCGTTGTCCTACAGCCTTTCGGCCTGCCCGATGGTGGCACTGAGGTGATGGCGGCCGTACAAGTGTGAGGTGCCCGAGCCCAGCGCTCGATCCAACCCCAGCTTGTCAGGAGACCCCATGAGCTTGTTTGCCGCCCCACCGTCACCCACCAAGCCGTGGCCCACAGCCAACTGGTGGTGAAGGGCGCCCCGCACGGCTTGAACTTGTCGCATGCACGAGCATTCAACGGGGCCCTGCTGTCGTTTCTGAACGAGTGAACAGCCCGGGGCCATGTCGGCCCGCCCGGGTCTGCTGAGCGTGGGATCGTTTCCGCGGAAGTGAACCCGCTTCAGCCGCCGACGAGGCGCTTCAGCCACGCCACGATCCGCGCGAACATCCCCTCGGCGGGCGGTGCGGCCACGGCCGCGGCCGGCGCCGGGCCGTACTTGGCCTCCAGCGCGGCGTTGAACTGGGTAAAGAACTCGGTGGCCATCTTCTGCGCGGCCATGTCGATCAGGCGCGAGCCGATCTGCGCGATCTTGCCGCCCACAGTCGCGTGAGCGGTGTAGTGCAGCATCGTGGCGTGTGGCCCGGTGGATTCCAGGCGCACACTGGCATGGCCCTTGCCGTGGCCAGCGGCGCCGCCTTGGCCCTCGAAGTGGATGGTGTAGCTGGTGGGGGCCACGATGTCCTCCAGCCGCAGCTTGCCCTTGAACTTGGCCTTCACAGGGCCCACGGCGGCAGTGACGTGGACGTCGTAGTGGCCGGGTTCGCCAGGGGTCAGGCTTTCGCAGCCGGGGATCGCGGCCTGCAGCATCGCGGTGTCGTTGAGTGCGTCCCAGGCGATCTGCTGGGGCACGGGCAGGGCTTGCTGGCTGGTGAGTTCCATGAGGGGTGTCTCTCGATTCAATGAAATGGTGAGTTGCCTCGCTCGCCAGCGCCGGCCAGCACGCGGGCGAGTTGCTCCAGGCTGGCGATGTTGTGCGCGGGCAGGAAGCGATGCACATGCGGCAGCAGCGCCCGCACGCCAGCAGCGCGCGGCTCGAAGCCGTCGAACCGAAGCAAAGGGTTCAGCCAGACCAGCTGGCGGCAGCTCTTGGCCAGGCGCTCGGCCTCGAAGGCCAGCTGTGTGGTGTCGCCGTGTTCCAGGCCGTCGGTGATCAGCAGCACGGTGGCGCGGCCGCCCAGCACCCGGCGGGCCCAGTGGCGGTTGAACAGGTGCAGGCTCTGCGCCAACCGGGTGCCGCCGGACCAGTCCTGCACCGCACGAGCCACCGAGGCCACGGCGATGTCGGGGTCGCGCTGGCGCAACGCACGGCTGATGGGCGTGAGCCGGGTGCCAAAGACGAAGCTGTGCACGCGCAAGTCCGCGTGG
This sequence comes from uncultured Ideonella sp., assembly GCA_964369025.1. Classification (GTDB taxonomy): domain Bacteria; phylum Pseudomonadota; class Gammaproteobacteria; order Burkholderiales; family Burkholderiaceae_C; genus Ideonella. Next base: position 4,218 of record CAYJEC010000209.1, read on the forward strand.
CTGAGCGCATGCACGAAGTGCAACAGCATGCGCGAATAGCTGCTCATGGACCCAGAGATGTCCGCCAGCACCACCAGCGGCGCAGGCCGGGCGCGCGGGCGTCGGCGCCGCATCTCCCACAACTCGCCGCCGTGGCGCCCCATGGCGGCCAGGCTGGCGCGCCAGTCGGGGCGGCCATGCGGCGCCGGCTCTGTGCGGCGGGTGGCCAGTGGCTCGAAGAAGGGGCGCAGGCGAAGCAGCATCGCCTTGGCTTCGCGCCATTCCTCGGAGCTCAGGGTTTCGAAGTCCTTCTGCCGCAGGATCTCCCGGTCGCTGAAGGTGAAGGCGGCCTGAACCTCCACCTGCTCGCGTGGCGGCTCTGGCGCGGCATGGGGCGGCATGTGGGGGAACAAGGCACCGGCCAGCCTGCGGTTCTCGGGCGGCGCGTTGGCAGCCTTCTCGTGCGTCTTTACCTGGGGCAGCAGCAGCGCCCGCATGCGGCCCTCCAGATCAGGATCCTTCCAGAAGATGTAGAAGGCCTGGTCGAAAAGCTCTCGGTGCTCGCCGCGGTCCACGAAGCAGGCGGCCAGTGTGGCGCGGAAATCCCGCCGGCTCTCCAGCCCGCCGTGGTGCAGGGCGGCCAGCGCCAGTTGCACGCGGTCGGTGCCGACGGGAAGGCCGGCGTGGCGCAGCACGCGAGCGAAGTGCAGCACGTTGTCGGCCAGGCGGCCGGGCAGGCTGTCGACCTCGGGCGCGCGCAGCACGATCAGGCCGGGCCGAGGCCACGCACCGTGTCGCGCACCTCGTTCAACAGGCGGGCGGCTTCGGAGCCCTGCACCTTGGCGATGTCGTCCTGGTACTTCAGCAGCACCCCCAGCGTGTGGCTGATCACCTCGGGATCCAGCACCATGGCATCCAGGGCCAGCAGGGCGCGGGTCCACTCGATGGTCTCGGCCACGCCGGGCACCTTGTAGAGATCAAGTTGGCGCAGCCGCTGGATGAAAGCGACGATCTCCTGCGAGAGCGCGCGCGGAGCGCCCGGTACGCGGTGCGCCAGGATCGCCAGCTCGCGTTGAAGGTCCGGGAAATCGACCCAGTGGTAGAGGCAGCGCCGCTTGACGGCGTCGTGTATCTCGCGCGTGCGGTTGCTGGTGAGCACCACGATGGGCGGCTCGGCGGCCTTCACCGTGCCGAACTCGGGGATGGTGATCTGGAAATCCGACAGGACCTCCAGCAGAAAGGCCTCGAAAGGCTCGTCGGCCCGATCCAACTCGTCGATCAGCAGCACCGGCGCGACGGGCTGCTGGGGGTCGATGGCCTGCAGCAACGCGCGCCGTATCAGGAAGCGCTCGCTGAACAGCTCGGTGGCCAGCGCCTGGCGGCTGGCGCCGCCCGCCTCGGCCAGCCTGATCTCGAGCATCTGGCGTGCGTAGTTCCATTCGTAGGCGGCGCCGGCCAGGTCCAGCCCCTCGTAACACTGCAGGCGGATCAGGGGCCGGCCCAGCATGGCGGCCAGCGTGCGTGCGATTTCAGTCTTGCCAGTGCCAGGCTCGCCCTCCAGGAACAGCGGGCGCTGCAGCCGAAGGGCGAGGAACACAGTGGTGGCCAGTTCGCGGCTGGGCACGTAGTCGTGCCCGACCAGGCGCGCCACCGTGTCATCGATGCTGGCAGGCAGGTCGGTGGTGCTCAAGGTGCGGTCAGCCGGCGCAGGGCCGCTCCCAAGCCGGCTGAGCTCCCGC
>CAYJEC010000210.1:0-5907 GCA_964369025.1 uncultured Ideonella sp.
CAGCATTGCTGCCGATGTAGAGCGCCGCCTTCGCGTTCTGCATGTCGTTGTAGGAGTTGGTCATCGCACCATAACCCCAGGTGTTCGCCACACCCGCCACCGTGGTGGAGTGGCAGATGCGCGCCTGGTGGTCGGTGTTGTTGGTGCCCCAGAACGACACCCACTTGCGCAGCAGGTACGCTTGCTCGTTGTTGTGTTTGGACGAGCCGACGATGAAGATCGAATCCGGACCGCTCTGCTTGCGCAGATCCAGCATCTTGGCGCTGATCTCGGTGAGCGCGTCGTCCCAGCTCATGCGCTGGTACTTGCCGTTGACCAGCTTCATCGGGTACTTCAGCCGGTACTCCCCGTGGCCGTGCTCGCGCAGCGCAGCGCCCTTGGCGCAGTGCGCGCCCAGGTTGATGGGCGAGTCGAACACCGGTTCCTGGCGCACCCAGACGCCGTTTTCAACCACCGCATCGATGGCACAACCTACCGAGCAGTGCCCGCAGATCGTGCGGCGCACCACCACCTTCTTGGCGGCGCCATCGGCCGCCGGAGCATCGGCCGCCTGAGCCTTGCGCACCAGGGTGAGCTGCGACGCGGCCAAGCCGACCCCCACACCCAGGCCCGATCGGCGCAGGAAGGAGCGCCTGTCCATCGTGGGCACCGCGCGGGCCAGACCCCTCGACAGGTGGTCGACCAAGCTGGTCGGGCCGAGGGCACCTGCGCCGGTGCCGGATTTGCGGGTCAGCAACATGGTTACTCCTGGTGTCTCAGCCGTCAGACCTTGGCGGTCTGGTAATAGCGCAGCACATGCGGCGTGACCTGGTAGCGGCCCTGGTCGGTGTCTGCGGTCGGGGAAGCAGCCATATCGGGTGCGGGCAGCTCGGGCGCCTTGGGCAGCAGCGCAGCGGCGGCGGCCAGCGCGCCGGCAGTGCCGGCCCCAGCAAAGACGAGACGGCGCGAAAGGCGCGGGCCGGTTTCTGACGATGGTGTCTTGCTCATCGGATGCTCCAGGTTCGCAGGCCCATGCACAGCCCTGCATATCCACTTTGCATTACCGGTCATCCTTAACCGGCTTTCAATAGGGTGACCCCGAACAGGTGGCGACAACTTGTCGCTCCCCGCGACAGCCTGTCCGATTCAAACCGCCGCCCTCGGTCATTACACCAAGGCGCGGGCCTTCTGCGCTGCCTAGAATGGTGTTGCATATGTCCGAGCGCCCCTGCCTCAGCGTCGCGGTGCTCATCGAGCGCCGACACCAGCCCACCCGATGGGAGGACTGGGGTTTCCGCATCGCCGACGTCGCTTTGGACGAAGGCGGTTTCGGCAACACGCCGCGCACCCTGCGCGACGACGGCCAGACCGCGCAGTTTCTCTATCCCGGGCTGAAGGTCACGCTGTACGCCGACGAGGCCGAGGGCTACTACCTCAACCTCACCTCGGGCCAACCGGTGTGGTTCGTGATGTGGCGCGTCGACGACACAGACCCGTCCCGCGCCTGGCCCGAACTGGTGACCTTGTCCTACAACGAGGCCGGCCGGCTGCTGGACGCTCAGGAGCGCGTTGACAACCTGCCGCTGCCCACCACCGTGCGCGGGTGGCTGCAGGGGTTCACCGACGAGCATCACCGCCCCGAGCCCAAGCGCCGCCAGCGCCCGGCCTCGTTCCAGTCGCCCGACCGGCGCTGAGGCAGCCCATGGCCGACACCGACGGATTTCTCGCCCGCTGGTCACGCCGCAAGGCCGGGGCGCGCGATGGCGAGCCCATGCCAGAACCTGCACCGGCTGCCGAGGCGGCGGCCGTGGTGCCTGCGCCCGCTCCACAGCCCCGGCTGGAGCTGCCATCCGAGCAAGCACCTGCGCCGCCACCGCCCACCATGGCCGAGGCCCAGGCGCTCACACCTGCCTCCGACTTCTCCCGCTACGTCGCCCGCGATGTCGACGGCCCGGTGCGCAATGCCGCGCTGAAGACCCTGTTCAGCGACCCGCACTTCAATGTGATGGACGGCCTGGACACCTACATCGACGACTACGGCGTCCCCGATCCCCTGCCCCCTGGCATGCTGGAGAAGATGGTCCAGGGCCAGTTCCTGGGTCTGTTCAAGCGCCCGGACGACCCACCCGTGGACGCCCCCTCACCTGCCCTGCCAACGCCGGTTGACGCCGGTGCCCCCGATGAAGACCCTGATCTGCGACTGCAACCGGACGATGCCCCTGGACGCCCCGGCCCTGAGCCAGGCCTTGTCCCGGACGCCGGGCGCCAACCCTGAGGGCCTGGACACCCTGCACAGTGTGCTGTGCCGGCGTGAGGCGCCGGCGTTTCAGCGCGCCGCCAAGGCCACCGCAGCTTCCGGCGAGGAACTGCTCGTCGCCTGCACGCAGGAGCAGCGTCTGTTCCTGGAGCTGAACGACCAGACCGAGGGCGCGGCCCGCGTCAGCGAGCGGCCGATCCGCTTCGTCAACATCCGCGAAACCGGGGGCTGGTCACGTGATGCCGGTTCCGCCACGCCCAAGATCGCTGCCCTGCTGGCGGCGGCACAGTTGCCCGCACCCGAACCTGTGGGCACCGTCAGCTACCGCAGTGGCGGGCGGTGCCTGGTGATCGGCGAGGCAGAAGATGCCGAACGCGCCGCCGCGATGCTGGCCGACAAGCTGGACCTCGCGCTTCTGGTCGAAGCCGGCCCCCTGCCCCAAGCGCACGAGCGGGTGGTGCAGCGCGGCCGCCTGTCGCGCTTGACGGGCTGGCTGGGGAATTTCGAGGCCGCGTGGCAGAGCGACAACCCAATCGACCTGGATCTGTGCACGCGCTGCAACGCCTGCGTCGACGCCTGCCCCGAGGGGGCCATCGACCTCAGCTACCAGGTGGATCTGGCCGCCTGCAAGAGCCACCGCGATTGCGTTCGGGTCTGCGACGCTGCCGGCGCCATCGACTTCTCGCGCGCAGCGCAGATGCACGAGGCCCGCTTCGACCTGGTGCTGGACCTGCGGGCTTCGCAGGCCTTCAGCATGCACCAGCCACCGCAAGGCTACTTCCACACCGGTGCCGACGAGCGCGCCCTGACCCGTGCCGTGCTGGAGTTGCGCGATGCCATAGGCGAGTTCGAAAAGCCGCGGTTCTTCCGATACGAGGCCAAGCTTTGTGCGCACAGCCGCAACGAGCAGATTGGCTGCAGCGCCTGCATCGATGTCTGCTCGGCCCGTGCCATCCGCAGCGACGCCTCGCAGAAGGGCAAGACCCAAGCCAAGGCGCCCCGTGGCCCGGGGTCGGCCGGCGTGCCGGTGGCCAGCGGCGGCGGCATCGTCGTCGAGCCCCACCTGTGCGTCGGCTGCGGCGCCTGCGGCACGGTCTGCCCCAGCGGCGCTCTGAGCTACAGCTACCCAGGCCCGGCCGACCAGGGCCGCAAGCTGCGGGCCATGCTGACAGCCTACACCGCCGCCGGTGGCCGCGATGCCGCCTTTCTCCTGCACAGCGAGGGTGCCGGCACCCGATTGATCGGCGAACTGGGCCGCGCGGCCCGCGTGGACCGCGCCATTCGGGGCGTGCCGGCCCGAGTGCTGCCAGTGGCGCTGTGGCACACCGCCAGCGTCGGGCTCGATCTCTGGCTGGCAGCCATCGCCCAAGGCGCCTCACAGGTCTGGCTGCTGCTCACCGAGGAAGAGGCCCCCGAGTACCGCACGGCACTGGCCGAGCAGATGGCCGTGGGACAGGCCATCCTGCATGGCCTGGGCTACGCCGGCGAGCATTTCCGCCTGATCGAGGCCCGTGACGCGCGCGACCTGCCGGCCCTCGACCTTGCGTTGCGGGCGCCGGCGGCGCAGACCGTGGCCCGCCCGGCGTCATTTGCCGCCCAGGCTGCCAAGCGCGCCACGCTGGATCTGGCCCTTGACCACCTGATGGCCCAGGCACCGCAACAGGCCGACGAGATCGCCCTGCCAGCCTCTGGCGCTCCCTTCGGCACCCTGGCGATCGACACCAACCGCTGCACGATGTGCCTGAGCTGCGTCGGTGCGTGCCCGGAGGCGGCGCTGGCCGACAACCCCGAACGGCCGCAATTACGCTTCATCGAAAAGAACTGCGTGCAATGCGGTCTGTGCGTCACCACCTGCCCGGAACGCGCCATCACGCTGCAGCCGCGCCTGTGGCTGGCCGACGGCGGCAAGGCTCGCAAGACGCTGCGCGTGCTGCACGAAATGGAGCCCTACTGCTGCGTGCGGTGCGGCAAGCCCTTCGGTACCCTGCGGGCCATCGAAAACATGCTGACCAAGCTGGCCGGGCATGCTGCCTTCCAGGGTGCGGCCGCCGAGCGCCTGAAGATGTGCGGCGACTGCCGCGTCATCGACATCCACACCAACCCGAACGAAGTCCGGATCACCGACCTGTGACCCTCCCATCTGAGATGACAGACACCGCCCCGGCCCCCATCCACCTCGCCAGTGCCCACGACAGCGAAGAGCTGGCCCGTGCAGAGCTCTACGGGCTGCTCGCCACTCTCTGGCTCGCGCCACCCGGGCCCGACCTGCTGAGCCAGTTCCAAGTTGCCGTGACGCAGGCACCACAGCCTGGTGGCTGGCTGGAGGCGCCCTGGGAGACCCTGGTCGGCGCCATGCGCGCCACCAGCGCCGAGGCGGCGGCGGCCGAGCACGAGGCGCTTTTCCATGGCGTCGGCAAGCCTGACGTGTTTCTCTATGGCTCCTACCACCTGAGTGGCTTTTTGAACGAGCGCCCCCTGGCCGTGTTGCGCGACGATCTCGCCAGTCTGGGCTTGACCAAGGATGCCGACCGGGGCGAGACGGAGGATCACCTGGCCTACCTGTTCGAGGTGATGCGCTACCTGATCGCCGGCGACGATGCCGGCGTCAGCAACCTCGAGCAGCAACGCCGCTTCTTCCGGGCCCATGTTCAGCCCTGGGTCGAGCGTATGTGCGAGGCGGTGATCGCCCACCCGCGGGCGGAGGTGTGGCGCGCGGTGGCCGAGCTGACGCGGAGTTTCGTGCAGGTGGAAACGCAGGCCTTCGACCTGCTGGAGTCATGAGCATTCCCGCTGAAGAGATCACCGGCCTCGTGCTGGCCGGCGGGCGTGGCAGCCGCATGGGCGGGGTCGACAAGGGCCTGCAGAGCCACCAGGGCATGCCGCTCGCGCTGCACGCGCTGCTGAGGCTACAGCTGCAGGTGGGAGCGGCGATGGTCAACGCCAACCGCAACCTGGCGGCCTACGAGTCGATGGGCGTGCCGGTCTGGCCCGACCCGCTGGCCGACTACCCCGGGCCGCTGGCCGGCCTGCTGGCGGGGCTGGAGCATTGCGACACGCCCTACCTGGTCACCGTGCCCTGCGACACACCGAACTTTCCCGAAGATCTGGTGGCCCGGCTCGCTGCAGCCCTGGAGGCAGGCGGCGCCGACATCGCCATGGCGGCCTCGCTGGAAGACGGCCAGATGCGCAGCCAGCCAGTGTTCTGCCTGCTCAAGACCGAGTTGCTCGAAAGCCTCGTCGCCTTCCTGCAGTCCGGAGAGCGCAAGGTGGACCGCTGGACCGGGCAGCACCGTTGCGTGGTCGTCCCCTTCGACGACAGCAGCGCGTTCTTCAACGCCAACACCCTGGCCGAGTTGCAGCAACTTCAGAATGGCCGCAGCTGATCACTCGCGCGACGCGGACCATTGGCCGCAGGCCACCGTGATGGTGGTCGACGACGAGCCCGGCATGCGCCACTTTCTGGAGAAGGCGCTGGCGCCTCGCGTGGCACGCGTTCTCACCGCCGGCTCGGCCGAAGAGGCCGAGGCGATGCTGCAGCAGCACCGGGTGGATCTGGTGATCCTGGACATCGCCCTGCCTGGCAAGAACGGCATCTCGATGCTGAAGGACATCCGGGCCCAGGGCATCAGCGCCGAGGTGGTGCTGATCACCGCCTTCGCCGACCTGGACAC
>CAYJEC010000211.1:0-5905 GCA_964369025.1 uncultured Ideonella sp.
CCAGGTAGATCACGGCGATCAAGCCCAGTACCGGCAACTCATTCATCCAGCGCAACGCTTTCGACGAGGGCAGCGTGCCGCCCGCCTTGGCGCGCTTCATCATCCTTCCGCAGATGATGAAGTAGACGAACATCAGCGCCACCAGCCGGTTCACGTCGAAGAAAGTGACCTGCCGGCCCTCTGCATGCTTCGCGATGACCCAGTTCAGCAGGTCGCCGGCCGCGACAAAGTCAACCCGGATCAGCAGTGCACAGGAGACACGCAGAACCTTCGAATCGCCCAGCTTGGCGTTCAGGAAGGCCAGCAAGGTGGCCTGGTCGCCGGCCAGCTGGCCAGAGATTTCCAGCGTCGTGACCTCGATCTCGCCACGGCCGTCCGGGGCGTCAATGAGCGAGGTCACGGCGTCGCCGATGGAGGACAAGACAGCCGAGCGCGTGTTGGCTGCCGGGCCGGACAACCGCACGGTGCAGCGCGTGCTCTCCCAACTGGGCGGCGAAACCTCGTAGGTCACGCAGTAGTCGATGGCCACGTCGTCGAACTGATCAGGCCGGTTCACCAGGCGCAACGCATCCAGGCGGGCCAGCCAGAACGCCGGGTCGGCGTCACGTACGCCCACCGGGGCGGCCTCCTGGAAGTTGTCGAACAGGCGGTCCGCGGCGAGCCAGCGCATCTGTACGGGTTGCGCAGCCCATTGTTGAAACAGCTTTCGAAGGCCGGCGGCGGCGGCGGGCTCGATGCGCTTGAGCTGGGTCCAGTCCAGCACCCAGGGCTGCGGCAACTGCAGGAGCTGGGAAGCGAGCAAGGTCAGGCTGTCAGTGTCCAGCCGCGGCGGGCAGACCCAGCCGACCTGCCCGATGTCGTTGGTGCCCGTGGCACTCTTGGCGGTCGATGCATCTGAAAGCAGCTTGGGCAGCGAGTACCACTGAGGCGGAGAGCGGCCGATCTGCTCGGCAAACCTCAATGCAAGGCTTTCGAAGCCCTGCTGCTGGCCGGTCGCCCGGTACAGGTCGAACAGCACCATCCAGGTGTCTTCGTGCGCCTGGCGCGCGCCGCCATGGCCGGTGTGCTGCAACAGGAGCCTTTCGGCATGGGTGAAGTCGGCGTTCGCAAAGGCGATCACCGCCTCATCGAGCTCAGGGTCATAGGGGATCTCGCGCACCTCGACCTCTGCCGTTTCAACGAGCGGCATGCGCGCTGAAATCGGGCCGGGCGATGCTGCCGATGGCTGCTTTGGCGGTTCTGCGGGTGGCGCCGGCCTGGTTGGCTGTGGCGGTGGCGGTTCGACCACGGCCGCGTTGATGAACGCCGCAGGATCCTTGTCAAGGCTGAGGTCGAGCGGCACCGTGGCGTCGGCGTCGATCGGGTTGGTCAGGACGGGCGGCTGCACTTTCAGCGGGGCCGGTGCCGGGACCGGTGGCGGCATGCCTGGCGGCCCAGGCCGCATGCCAGGAATGGGCGCCACACCGACCATTTGCTTCTCGATGGCATCGATCTTGGCCTTCACGCCACGATCCGGCAGCCCCGACGGGTGGCTGCCTCGCACGTCGGACTCGTCCAGCCGTGAATTGGCGTTCAGTGCGGCGGCCTGCTCTGGCGTCAGGCCCTCCCGGCGGATGCGGCGCAGCATGTCGAGCTCACGCTTGCGGACGAAGTCGTTCCGCCGCTTGCGCTCGATCATCGCCTTCAGCTCGGCCCGGTCTGAGTCGTCGTACTGGCTGAGGCGGCTGTCCTCGCCACGAGCCATCAGATCGCGTGCGGGCCCGGCGATCGAGCGCACGACTCGGCTCAGAATGCCCTTGTTGTCGGTGCCGTTGGTCATGGGGCCGGGTTCTCGGAACCGTGAAAGGTACCGTGGCCTCAGTCGCCGAACATCTTCTGTTTCATCTCGCGGCGCTGCTGCGCCTCGAGCGACAGCGTGGCTGTCGGCCGGGCCAGCAGGCGCCCCAGCCCGATCGGCTCACCGGTTTCGTCGCAGTAGCCGTAGTCCCCAGCCTCGATGCGCCCGAGCGACTGGGAGATCTTCTTCAGTAGCTTGCGTTCACGGTCTCGGGTGCGCAGTTCGAGGGCATGCTCTTCCTCGATGGTGGCGCGGTCGGCCGGGTCAGGGACGATCGAGGTGTCTTCGCGCAGGTGCTCGGTGGTCTCGCCGGCGTTGGACAGCAGGGCGTCCTTCTGCTCCTGCAGGCGGGCACGGAAGAACTCGAGCTGCTTCTCGTTCATGTACTCCGTATCGGGCATGGCGAGCAACTCGGGCTCGGTCAGGTCCTTGCCGGCCTTGGTCTTCCAGGCACTGGCGAGCTTCGGGTCCGCCTTGGTGGCGGATTTCACTGCATTCATGGGTTCGGGATAGGTCTTGATCGACGGCTTGGCCGGTGAGAAACGGTCGGCAAAGCTGGCTGTGGATGGGGTCGGCGCCGGGGCGCGGGGCGGGGGAGGCGTCAAAACCACCTTGGTGGGGGCGGCCCTCGGGGCCGGCGCCGCAGCCTTGGCGCTGGCAGATTTGGCTGTCGATGCCTTGGCCTCTGCCTTGGGTGCAGCGGCGGTCTTCTTCGCGCTCCCTTTTTCAGGGGCGGCGCTTTTCGCCGGTGTCTTGGTCACGGTCCGTCTCCTCACCACATGGCATGGGGTTGGGCTGTTATACCCTCTGGGGCAGGGCGGCTGTGGTGCGGCCGCCACGGTTTGAGCGCGCGGATTGTAGCCATGCGATCACCGCGTCTGGCTGACGGTATCAGACCAGGCAGCCCTCCAATCCTTGAAGCAGGATGTCCTTGGGCAGGTCAATACCGATGAAGACCATCTTGCTGGTCTTCTTTTCGCCGGGCGCCCACTTGGGGCCCAGGTCACTGCCCATCAACTGGTGCACTCCCTGAAAGATCACCTTCCGGTCACTGCCTTTCAAGTAGAGCACGCCCTTGTAGCGCAGCATCTTGGGCCCATAGACCTGCACGATGGCGCCGAGGAAATCCTCCAGCTTGGCCGGGTTCAGCGCCCGGTCGGCCCGAAAGACGAAGGACTTGACGTCGTCGTCGTGGGCATGGTGATGCGGGTGGTCGCAGTGCTCGCCGTGCTCGTGATCATGGTCGTGCCCATGATCGTGATCATGATGGTGCGAGTCGGCCTCGAGAAAGTCGGGGTCGATGTCGAGCTTGGCATTCAGGTTGAAGCCCTTCAGGTCGAACACGTTCGCCAGCGGCACATCGCCGAAATTGACCCGGCGCATCGGCGCACGCGGGTTCATGTGCTTCAGGCGGTGCACCAGGTCGTCCACGGTGACCTCATCGACGAGATCAGTCTTGCTGAGGAAGATCTGGTCGGCAAAACCCACTTGGCGGCGAGCTTCCTGGCGCAGGTCGAGTTGGTCGTTGGCGTGCTTGGCGTCGACCAGGGTCAGGATCGAGTCGAGCAGGTAGCTCTCGGCCACCTCGTCGTCCATGAAAAAGGTCTGCGCCACCGGGCCAGGATCGGCCAGGCCGGTGGTTTCGATGACCACGCGCTCGAAATCAAGTTCGCCCTTGCGGCGGCGGGCAGCCAGGTCGGCCAGTGTGCTGCGCAGATCCTCGCGGATGGTGCAGCAGACGCAGCCGTTGCTCATCTGGATCACCTGCTCGTTGGATTCGGTGACCAGGATGTCGGTGTCGATGTTTTCTTCGCCGAATTCGTTCTCGATGACGGCGATTTTCTGGCCATGGGCCTCGGTGAGCACGCGCTTGAGCAGCGTGGTCTTGCCGGAGCCGAGGAAGCCGGTGAGGATGGTGGCGGGGATCAGGGACATTGAAGAGTGGCGCTGGAGGCAGTGCGCCGCCGGCCAGGAGGGGCAGCGGTCGGGGCATGGACTCTGTGCCAGTGCGGAATCCCTGTCAAGCGGCGGGGCTTGGGTTGTTGTCCAGTTTGCCGAACGGATGCTGCCGTTGCCCCGGCAAGGGATCAGGTATTCTTGACCCCTCTTCACAGCCGGCACCCACCCCACGTGTCCGAACCGCAGTCTCCTCGCGCGTACCGGGGCGCGCACGCCCACCGTGGGCATGGGGGGCATGGCTCCCACAAGCCGGAAGCGGCCGCACCGCGCACGCTGTTCGAGCGTCTGGTCGAGTTCCTCTCGCCAGGCCCGGATTCAACCGATGAATTGATCGAGACGCTGGCGGACGCCGAGCAGCGCGAACTGATCGAGCCGCAGTCGCGCGCCATGCTCGAGGGCGTGATCCGCATGGCCGACATGGTGGCCGGCGACGTGATGGTGGCCGCGCCCCGCATGGACCTGCTGGACATCGATTCGCCCTATGACGAACTGCTGGCGGTGGTCATCGACACCGGTCACTCGCGCTTCCCGGTCACCGAGGCCGGCCGGGACAACATCATCGGCATCCTGATGGCCAAGGATCTCCTCAAGCTCCAGCGGGCGCCGGAGCTGAATCTGCGCACGTTGCTGCGCCCGGCGGTCTTCGTGCCGGAGTCGAAGGGCTTGAACGAACTGCTGCGCGACTTCCGCACCAACCGCAACCACCTGGCCATCGTCATCGACGAATTCGGCACCACCGCGGGCCTGATCACCATCGAGGATGTGCTCGAGGAGATTGTTGGCGAGATCGAGGACGAGTTCGACGATGCCGACGCGGAGAGCGCCGTCTACACCCTCGCCGACGGCAGCCACCGGATCGCCGGTGACGCCGACATCGCCGCAGTCAACGAGGCGTTCACGGTGGACCTGCCGGTCAACGACTTCGACACCATCGGCGGCCTGATCGCCCATGAGCTGGGCCGCGTGCCGCGGCGCGGTGAATCGGTGGAGGTCGGCGGCCTGCGTTTCTCGGTGATGCTCACCCGCGGCGGTGCGGTGCGGTGGTTCAAGGCCCACCGCCTGCCGCGCGGCCACGCTGGCGACGACCCAGCGTGAAGCTGCCCCGCTGGGCCTGGGCGCCGGGTCTGCTGGCGGCCGGGGGGCTGCACACTGCATCCTTCGCGCCGTTGGAATGGTGGCCGCTGCAGATTCTGTCCTTGGCGGTGCTGGCCCGCTCGGTCAACGATGCGCGGCCGGGCGTGGCGGCCGCGCGCGGTTTCTGGTTCAGCCTGGGCTGGCTGGTCTCCGGCCTGTGGTGGCTCTACATCAGCATGCACGACTACGGCGGCATGCCGGCGCCTTTGGCCGCGTTGGCCGTGGTGCTCCTGTCTGCAGCCCTGTCGCTCTACATCGCCGGCGCGATGGCCGGATATGCCTGGTTGCGGCCTGCCGGTGCATGGCGGCCCATGCTGGCCTTCGGTGCCTGCTGGCTCCTGGCCGAGCTGGCTCGGGCCCAGTTCCTCACCGGCTTCCCGTGGATCGCCTCGGGCTACGCCCACACCAGCGGCCCGCTGGCCACGCTGGCCCCGTGGGTCGGTGTGTACGGCATCGGTGCCGTGGCCGCGGTGCTGGCTGCGGCGCTGGCGAGCGTGGGGCGCGGTGGGCGTTCGCCGGTGGTGCTCGTCGCCGTGATCGGGGGCGTCGCGCTGGCTGGGCTGTTGCCGCGCGAGTTCACCTCATCCACGGGCTCCCTGCGGGTCAGCCTGCTGCAGCCCAACATCGCACAGGATCTGAAGTTCGACCCGGACCGCATCGTCGCCAACATGGCCGCGCTGCAAACCCAGTTGGCGTCGGCCCAGGGCGACCTGGTCGTCACACCGGAATCGGTGCTGCCGGTGCCGCGGGACCAGCTCGACCCCGACTACTGGGCGCAGTTGACCGCACCCTTCAGCATGGGCAACCGGGCAGCGCTGCTCGGCACCTTCCTGGGCAACGACAGCGAGGGCTATGTGAATTCGCTGGTCGGTGTTTCCGCTGCCGGGGACAGCTACATCTACGGCAAACGGCACCTGTTGCCCTTTGGCGAGTTCATCCCCGGCCAGACTGTCGCATCAGGGGGCATTGGCCAGC
>CAYJEC010000212.1:0-5897 GCA_964369025.1 uncultured Ideonella sp.
CGCCGCACGTGAAGCCCGGCGTCTCCACCGAAGCGCTGGACAAGCTCGCTCACGACCACATCGTGAACGTGCAAGGCGGCGTGCCAGCCCCGATGAACTACGCGCCGCCGGGCTACACGCCCTACCCCAAGTCGATCTGCACCTCGATCAACCACCAGGTCTGCCACGGCATCCCGAACGACCGGCCGCTGAAGAACGGCGACATCGTCAACATCGACGTCACCGTCATCAAGGACGGCTGGCACGGCGACACCAGCCGCATGTTCGTGGTCGGTGAGGGCTCCATTGCCGCCAAGCGCCTGTGCGCCGTCACCTACGAGGCCATGTGGCGCGGCATCGTGAAGGTGCGGCCAGGTGCCCGCCTGGGTGACATCGGGCACGCCATCCAGACCTTCGCCGAGAACCAGGGCTTCTCCATCGTGCGCGAGTTCTGCGGCCACGGCATCGGCTCCAAGTTCCACGAGGAGCCGCAGGTGCTTCACTATGGCCGCCCCGGAACGCTGGAGGAACTGGTGCCCGGCATGATCTTCACCATCGAGCCGATGATCAATGCCGGCCGGCGCGAGATCAAGGAGACCAGCGACGGCTGGACGATCGTCACAAAGGACCGCTCGCTGTCGGCGCAGTGGGAACACACGATCGTGGTGACCGACACCGGCTACGAGGTGCTGACCCTGTCGGCCGGCAGCCCACCGGTGCCGGCACTCGCAGCGGGCTGATCCGTCGTGGGCCCGTCGCAGGGGTCTCTCGCTGCCGGCCGGGAGGCTGGCCACGCGTCGACTGGCGTTTACCAGATGCCGGGAGAGCCAGAATTCGACTCTGAGCGGACACCTGGCTGCCAAGGCGCCAACACCTGCAGCTTGGCGCAAGCGGGACAAAGACACTGACATGGCGCCACTGGCCGCACCGGCCGCCAAGCCGGCCCCCACAGTCGCCACGCTGCGCGAACGCTTTCGCGGCGGCAAGGCCGCGCTCATCGAACACTTCCGCACCTCGCGCGCCAGTGCCACCAGTGCGGTGCGCCTCCTGCGCGGGCTGACGCGCCATGTCGACACCACCCTGATGGATCTGTGGCAGGCCAGCGGGATGCCGGCCGGCGCGGCGCTGCTGGCCGTTGGTGGCTATGGGCGCGGCGAGCTGGTCCCGCATTCGGATGTGGACGTGCTGGTGCTGCTTCCGCCCAGCATGGTCCACGCGGCGGACGACCCCGCCACCCACGCCACGCTGGCGGCCTTCATCACCGCATGCTGGGACATCGGCCTGGAGATCGGATCGTCGGTGCGCACTGTGGACGACTGCATTGCCGAAGCCCGAAAGGATGTCACTGTCCAGACCGCCCTGCTGGAGAGCCGCTTTCTGTGCGGCTCGAGGCGGCTCTTCACCGTGTTCCGACACGCCAACACCGAAGCCATGGACCCCAGGGCATTCCTTCGGGCCAAGGTGCTGGAGATGCGGCAGCGTCACGTGAAGTTCGAGGACACCCCCTACGCACTGGAGCCGAACTGTAAGGAGAGCCCAGGCGGCTTGCGCGACCTGCAGGTGGTGATGTGGGTGGCGCGCGCCGCTGGCCTGGGGCGTACGTGGAGCGAACTGGCGGGCAAAGGCCTGATCACCGCCTTCGAGGTCAAGCAACTGCAACGCCACGAAGGCACGCTGAAACTGATCCGTGCCCGCCTGCACATGGTGGCCGGTCGGCGCGAGGACCGCCTGGTATTCGATCTGCAGACCGCAGTGGCCGACAGCTTCGGCTACCAGGGCAACCGCAGTGAGCGTGCCTCCGAGGTGTTGATGCGCCGCTACTACTGGGCTGCCAAGGCGGTGTCCCAGCTGAACCAGATCCTGGTTTTGAACATCGAGGAGCGGGTCAACGCGACCGAAGCAGCGCCGATGCGGCCGATCAACGCCCGTTTCCTGGACCGCGCTGGCATGCTGGAGGTGATCCGCGACGATCTCTACACCGAGTACCCGCACGCGATCCTCGAAACCTTCCTGGTCTACCAGCAGACTCCGGGCATCAAGGGCTTCTCTGCCCGCACCCTGCGTGCGCTGTACAACTCGCGAAATGTGATGGACAGCGCCTTCCGGCGCGACCCAATGAACCGCGAGTTGTTCATGGACATGCTGCGCCAGCCCGGAGGGCAGACCCATGCATTCCGCCTGATGAACCAGACCTCGGTGTTGGGCCGCTACCTGTGGGTGTTCCGCCGCATCGTCGGCCGCATGCAGCACGACCTGTTCCATGTCTACACGGTGGACCAGCACATCCTGATGGTGCTGCGCAATGTGCGCCGCTTTTTCGTGCCGGAGCACACCCACGAGTACCCGTTCTGCAGCCAGCTCGCTGCGCACTGGGACAAGCCATGGATCCTGTACATCGCCGCGCTGTTCCATGATGTGGCCAAGGGCCGCGGTGGCGACCACTCCGAACTGGGCGGCAGCGAGGTGCGCCGTTTCTGCAAGGACCACGGCATCACCGGCGACGACGCCGCATTGGCCGAGTTCCTGGTGCGCCACCACCTGACGATGAGCCGCGTGGCGCAGAAGGAGGATCTGTCCGACCCCGAGGTCATCGGCAACTTCGTCAGGCTCGTGGGTGATTCGCGGAGGCTTACCGCGCTGTACTTGCTGACAGTGGCCGATATCCGCGGCACCGGCCCCAAGGTCTGGAACGCCTGGAAGGGCAAGCTGCTGGAAGACCTGTTCCGGTTGGCCCTTCGCGCGCTGGGTGGCGGTTCGCTGAATGCCGACGCCGAGATCGAGGCGCGCAAGCTGGAAGCCCAGCAGATCCTGGCGCTGCACTCCGCCCTGCCCGGCACCGAGCAGCCGCTGTGGAAGACGCTGGACCTGAGCTATTTCGCGCGCCACGATGCCACCGAGATCGCCTGGCACGCCCGCGCGCTATGGCGCCACATCGACACCCCGATCCCCATCGTGCGCGCACGACCGTCGCCCGTTGGCGAGGGCCTGCAGGTGCTGATGTTCGCGCCCGATGGCCCCGACCTGTTCGCTCGGATCTGCGGCTACTTCGAAAGCGCCGGCTTTTCGATCCAGGACGCCAAAATCCACACCACCCGAGCCGGCTTTGCCTTGGACACCTTCCAGGTGGTGAACCCGAATGCCGAGACACAGGCAGCGGCGGCCTACAGGGACATGATCTCGCTGGTCGAGACCCAGGCCGCCGAGGCACTGGCGTCGACCGGCCCGCTGCCCGCACCGGGCCGCGGCCGGGTATCGCGCCGTGTCAAATCCTTCCCGGTCCAGCCGCGTGTCTCTTTGCGGCCGGACGAAAAGGGCCAGCGCTGGCTGCTGTCGGTCAGCGCCAGCGACCGCTCTGGCCTGCTGTATGCCATTGCACGGGTGCTGGGCGCGCACCAGATTAACCTGCAACTCGCCAAGATTTCCACCCTCGGCGAGCGGGTGGAAGACACCTTCCTCGTCAGTGGCGCGGTGCTGCAGCAGCCTCGCATGCAGTTGCAGGTCGAGAGCGAGTTGCTGGACACCATCGCGATGGTGCCCTGACCATGAGCCTGGCGCAGGTCACCATCACCGATGCGTTGCGCGATCCGCCTGGGCTTGAAACCGTCATCGACGTGCGCTCGCCGTCGGAGTTCGCCGAGGATCATCTTCCCGGAGCGGTCAACTGGCCCGTGCTGGGCGACACCGAGCGTGCCGAGGTGGGCACCATCTATACCCAGACCTCCACCTTCGAGGCACGCAAGCGTGGGGCCGCGCTGGTGTCGCGCAACATCGCAGGCCTGATCGAAGCCCACGTGGCCGGCCGATCGCGCGACTGGCAGCCGCTGGTCTACTGCTGGCGCGGTGGGCAGCGCTCCGGCAGCCTGTCGCTGGTGTTGGCGCAGATCGGCTTTCGAACCCGGCAACTGCAGGGCGGCTACAAGGCATTCCGCGCCCAGGTACGAGAGGATCTGGCCACAGCGCCCGCCCAATTTGGCTGGAGGGTGCTGTGCGGGCGGACCGGCAGCGGCAAGACCCGGCTGCTGGGCGCACTGGCCGAGGCAGGCGCCCAGGTGCTGGACCTGGAGGGCCTGGCCGTCCACCGCGGCTCGGTGCTGGGCGGCCTGCCAGGCCAGCCGCAACCATCGCAGAAGCATTTCGAGACCCAGCTCTGGGCGGCCCTGCGGGGGCTCGACCCGGCGCGCCCGGTGTTCGTCGAAAGCGAGAGCCGGCGCATCGGCCGGCTGCAGGTGCCCGACGCGATGCTGGCGGCCGTCCGCGAATCCGCGTCGCCTGTCCATGTGGCGGTTCCAATGGCAGGCCGCGTGGAGCTGCTGATGCAGGACTACGACTACTTCGTCCAGGATGTACCGGCCCTCGTGGACCGGCTGCGCACGCTGACCGAGTTGCGCGGCAAGGCCAGCGTCGCTCGCTGGCAGGCCCTGGCTGAAGCCGGCCAATGGCCCAGCCTGCTGGCCGAGCTGATGGAGCAGCACTACGACCCGCTGTATGACCGGTCCACCGAGGCCCACTTCGGCAGCGGCATCAACGTGCTTCATTTGCCGGACGCCCAACCGGCCACCTTGGCCTCCGCCGCTCGGCAACTCGCCATCACCTGACCCGGTGGGTCTTGCCTCAAGTCAAGGCACGCCCCCCACTGCCCTGAGAACATCACGCCATGCCCAACCGCTTCGCCGAACAAGCCCTGCAGGAGTCGCGCAGCTTCGGTATGCGGCGCATCCCGGCCCTGCGGCCGCTGGGCTGGCTGGCACGCGGGTGGCAGGATCTGCGCGCCTGTCCGCTGCCTGGGCTGCTGCACGGGCTGGTGCTGGCCGGTTTCGGTGCCTTGCTGTTCTGGAGTGCCCGCCACCAGTTCTGGTGGCTGGCGGGTGCCTTCTCTGGGTTTCTCCTCGTGGCACCCGTGCTGGCCACCGGCCTCTATGCCGTCAGCCGGGCGCGGGAGCGGGGCGAGCCGGCCGGCCTGGGTACCGCCTTGACCGCTTGGCGGCCCCATGACGCACGGATGATCGTCTTCGGCCTGCTGCTGGCCGTGGCCGGCACCGGCTGGGTGTTGACATCGGCATCGTTGATCACCAGCGCCCTGCCCGGCCAGATCAACCGGCCGATCGACTTCATCCGCCTGGTGGTTCTGGCGGACCAAGGCTACCTGTTCGAGGGCTGGCTGGCCCTGGGTGCGTTGCTCGCTGCACCTGTCTTCGCCTCCAGCGTGGTGGCGATGCCGATGCTGCTGGACCGCCCGGTCGGCGTGCTCGGCGCTGTGTTCACCAGCTGGCGAGTGGTCATGGAGCACCCGTTGCCCATGGCATTGTGGGCCGGCGTCATCATGGGCTTGACCGCCCTCGGCATGGCCCTCGCGCTGGCCGGCTTGGTGGTCATCCTGCCCTGGCTGGCGCATTCGAGCTGGCATGCGTACCGAGATTTGGTGGACGCGCCCTGATGTTCGGCTTCAGCGAAGAACAGATTGCCAGCTTCGGCCTGACCTTCGGGGTCACGGCCTTCATGCTGTACATGGTGTTCATCATCATCCAGTTGGCGCGCGAGTCCAAGGCCGGGCGCTTCGGCACCTTCGTGCTCTTCCTCGGCCTGGGCGTGGGCCTGGTCGGCTTCGCCGCAAAGGGGCTGATCAAGTTCTTCATGGCAGGGATCGTGGAATGACTGCCCTCGAGGTTGAGGCGCCGCGCCACTCGCTGTTCGACGACGCGCAGGCCCTGGTCACGGGCACGCTCTTCGTCGGGCTCGGGCTGGCACTGTTCCGCGAAGCCGGCCTGATGACAGGGGGCACCGTCGGCCTGGCCTTCCTGGCCCACTACGCCACGGGCCTGAACTTCGGCCTGCTGTTCTTCTGCATCAACCTCCCCTTCTACCTGCTTGCCTGGCAGCGGATGGGCCGGCGCTTCACGCTGAAGACGCTGGCGGCCGTC
>CAYJEC010000213.1:0-5893 GCA_964369025.1 uncultured Ideonella sp.
CGGCACCGATCCCGATGGTGATGAGATGCGGGTGCGCGGTGGTGATCTCGCGCGCCAAGGCCGAGGGCACGAGTTCCAGCACCAGCATCGCAGCGCCAGCGTCGGCCAGCGCCGCCGCGTCGGCGCGCAGCAGGGCCGCGCCGGTGTCGTCACGGCCCTGGACACGGTAGCCACCGATGGCGTGCACGCGCTGCGGCGTGAGGCCCAGGTGGGCGCAGACGGGGATGCCACGCTCGACCAGGAAGCGCACCGTCTCGGCGGTGTACCCACCCCCTTCGAGTTTGACCATCTGCGCACCGGCGCGCATGAGCGCTGCCGCAGACGCAAAGGCCTGCTCCGGGCTGGCCTCGTAGGCGCCAAACGGCATGTCGGCAATCAGGAACGCCGCGCGCTTGCCCTGTGCCACGCAGCGCGTGTGGTACGCCATCTGCTCCAGCGTGACCGGCAGCGTGCTGGCCTCGCCCTGGATGACGTTGCCCAGCGAATCGCCGACCAGCAGCACATCGACGCCGGCTTCGTCGAGCACGCGTGCAAACGTGGCGTCGTAGCAAGTCAGCATGGCGATCTTCTCGCCACGGCCCTGGGCGTCGCGCAGGCGCGGCAGGTTCAGCACCGGGCGGGAAACCGGGGTGTCGGCGGCGGACGGGGGGTGAACACTCATGGTCGGTCTCTGCGGAGTCCTGGGCCTTGCTGCATCGCAGCAAGGGGCGCATTCTGCCTTTTTCGGCCGGGGTGGAGGTGTGCGCCGTTTTTTGCGTCCACCTGGGCTGCTCAGGGTGGCGACACCGTCATGGTCACGCCGCGGCCGGCCAGCCGCCTGGCGACCCGCTCGGCCTCGGCGCGCTGGGTGAAGGGGCCGATGGTCAGCACGTCGCCGTCCGGCGATCCGGCCACGTCGGTGCGGAGGTTGCTGGCGGAGGCGCCGAGCACGGCGAAGACCGATTGGATCAGCAGGGCCTGCGCCTTCAACTGGCTCGGATCCCGGTAAGGGGCGCTCTGAAGCCGGAAAACTGCAGGTGCGGCAGCCGTGCGCGGATCGACGTCGTCCGGCAAAGGCCGCAGTTCGCCCGGCGCGAAACCCGGCACCGTCGGCGGCGGGGCGTGCACGGCCGGCCCGGGCTCGACCGGGCTGCCGCTGGGTGGCAGCGGCGCAGCAGAAACAACGGGCGGTGCCGTGTTCCGCGGGGGCGACGGCGGCGCGGCTACCGGTTGCTGGGGCGCGGCATAGGGCGCCTCCGTGGCCTGCTGAGAGGCCACGGAGGCAAGCGGAGCGCCAGGGCCAGGCCACCAAGCCATCAATGCCCAACCGAGCAGGCCCACTGGGGCCAGGCCTGCCACGGCCGCCAGCGTCAGACGCACCCAGCTCAGGGCGCGCCGCCCGAGCACCGCCTCTCCAGCCCGGCCAACCAGCACACGCACCGGCGCACGCCGGCCTCGCTTGAGCGCCACGGTGAGCAGATGCACTGGTTGAGACTGCTTGGCGTCCCAGCCCTTGGCCGCCGGGACCTCCCGCACAGGCCAGTCGGGTGCGCCGGGCTGCTCGGCCCAGCCCTGCCCCAGCGCCAGCGCCACCACCTTCTGGCGCGACAGGCCCGGCACCAGCGACAGGTCGTCGAACATCGGGAAGCGTGCCGGCCCTTCCGGCCCGGCATCGGGTGAGAAGGGCAGCGCGACGACACCGTAGCCGCGCAGGTCCCGGCGGCTGATTCTCCGAGCCAGCGGGTGCCGGTTGTGCCAGGCGACCACCTGGGCCGCCAGCAAGCGCCGGGGCGACGGGCTGCCAGGCGCCCGCGCCACCGCGACCCGTTGCGATCGTGATCCGGAGCGCGACGACGAGGAACGGCGGCGCGACGAGGCCCCGGCCACGGCTAGAACTCCATCCATTTCATTGGCAGTCGCCGCCGCTCGAGCACGGCGGCCATGCGCTCGGCGTCGGCCTGTGTTGCCAAGGGCCACAGGGTCACGACGAAACCCTGGGGGGTGGGCATCACCTGGGATTGCAGATCGCCAATCGCCGGTCCGAGGGTCGCGCGCAGGCGCTCCAGCGTGGCCTCGGCCGCAGCCCGCTTCTTTTCTGGCGGCGAGACCAGGGCGTAGTGGGGGCCGGGGGCAACCGAAGGTGAGGAACCGGGTGCCACGCCGGCGGACGCCCTCGGGGCCGGCATGGGCGCTCCCTGAGCCGCCGAATGCGTCGGCGGCGACGCCACCGTCACAGGAGAGGCCTGCGGATGCGGGGGCGGCGCAGAGGCTGCTGCGGAGGCCGCCTGCTTGGATGCCGAAGCTGGGGTCGACGGCACGGCCATTTCGGGCGCAGCCATCGCAACGGACGAACTGGCCGCAGGCGTCGACGCACTGGCAACCGAACCGGCCACTGCACTGGCGGCGGCGCCCGGTGGCGGCACGTTCGGCAAGGGTTGCCGCCAGATCCAGACCGCCACCAATGCGACCGACAGCACGACGCCCGAGACCAGCGCGGCCATGCGAACGCGGCTGAACTGCCGAGGGCCCCAGACCGCGGGCGATCCGGGCGCGATCAGCACACGCCGTGGCACAGTGGCGCCGGCGCGCGCGTCGCGGATCGCCGCCGTCAACAGGTAGCGGGTCTCGGGGGGCGGGTCGAGTGAGGCGTCGGCCCGGTCGATCACTCGCACGGGCCAATCGGCCGCCCCGGGCCGGAACGGCACCGCGTGCAGCGCGGCGAAAGCCGCGAGCTCGCGGTGCGACAAGCCCGGCAGCAAGGCCGCTTCGTGGAACAACGGCCCGACGGCGCCGGATTCACCAGGACCGTAGGGAAGGGCAATCAGGCCCAGGCCGGTGACCTCGTGCGCTCCCAACTGGCGGGCCAGCGGGTGGCGTCGATGCCAGGCACGCACCTGCTCGACACCGCGAGCCACGGTCCAGTCCGAAGGTTCCGCGGGCCGGACGTCCAGGGCGGCGGAATCGGTCATCGCCGTGGCAACACCCTTGGTGCCTGTTGACGCAACGTCAGCGGATCGGCGCGAGGCTGCGCAGGGTGCGCACTGCGCCTTCGCCGATCGACGCACCAAAGCGCTTGGCCAGGCGCTCGGCCACGTTGTCCTGTGGCGTGTAGTCGATCACCTCCTCGGCCTTCACCACCTCTCGGGCGACGTAGTCGAGATTGCCCAGGTGGTCGGCCAGGCCGAGCTTGACGGCCTCCTCGCCGTTCCAGAACAGGCCGGAGAAGGTCTCGGGCGTTTCCTTGAGCCGGCTGCCGCGGCCTTCGCGGACCACCGCGATGAACTGCTGGTGGATCTGGTCCAGCATGCCCTTGGCCAGCGCGGTCTGCCGGGCATCAGGCGGCGAGAAGGGATCGAGCATGCCCTTGTTCTCACCGGCGGTGAGCAGGCGGCGCTCGACGCCCAGCTTCTCCATCAAGCCGGTGAAACCAAAGCCGTCCATCAGAACGCCGATCGAGCCGACGATGCTGGCCTTGTCGACGAAGATCTCGTCGGCTGCCACGGCGATGTAGTAGGCCCCGGAGGCGCAGGTCTCCTCCACCACCGCGTAGACCTTCTTCTTGTGCAGGGCCTTCAGCCGCCTGATCTCGTCGTTGACGATGCCCGCCTGCACCGGGCTGCCGCCGGGCGAGTTGATGCGCAGCACCACCGCGCGCGCACCTTCGTCCTCGAACGCAGTGCGGATCGACGACACCAGCAATTCGGCATTCGCCTCGGTGTCGGCCGCGATCTCGCCGCGGATTTCGACCAGTGCCGTGTGCGGCCCGGTCGGTGCCGTCGGGTGACCGCTGCGTTGGGTGAACAGCGCCCAGACCACCGCCAGCACCAGGCCGAACCAGGCCAGGCGGAAGACCAGGCGCCAGCGGCGTTCGCTGCGGCGCTCTCGCAGGAAGGCGCCGCTGGCCTCGCGCAGCAGCGCCTCCAGCCCGGCGAGCGAGGTGCCGGCAGCGTGCGGTTCGTCCGGCGCCTGGGCAGCCCGCATCGGTGCGGGCGGCGCGGCGGGCGTGCGCGCTTCGGCCATGGCCGGCGCGGCAGCGGGCAACGCCTGGTCCGAGTCGAACGGCTGCGTGGCCGGGTGATCGCGATCCGTCGGTTCGTTCATGGGGTGGGAGGACCTGGCAGGAATGGTGGGGGCAGCACGGTGTCAGTCAAAGGCAACCGGCCGGACGTCGGGACTAGGATACCAATACACCTGCCCGTCGCGCTCGATGATGTCCAGCGCCATCAGGCGTTCACCCCGGCAGGGGCCGGCGATGCAGTACCCGTCGGCCGGCTCGTAGGTCGCGCCGTGGATCGAGCAGATGATCCAGCGCCTGTCCATGTCCAGGAATTCACCCGGCTGCCAATCGAGCTCGGCGGGGACATGGGCACAGCGATTCAGGTAGGCCACCACCCGTCCGTCGAACCGCAGTGCGAAGGCGCGCGCCGGTTGGCGCCACAGAAGCACGTCGAAGACCACAGCCCGGCCGCGCTCCTCGAGTTCTGCGCTGGCGCACAGCACCTGTGGAGCGATCGGGCCCGGCGCGTTCATGCGTTCTGCAGCAGCCAGGCGTGCAGTTCGAGGGTGGAGTGCGCCACGAACAGCGGCGCGAAGGGCTCGAAGGTGGCGTGGTCGTGCGCGCCGAAGCTCACCCCCACGCAGGGCACGCCGGCGTTGACGGCCATCTGAAGGTCGTGGGTGGTGTCGCCGATCATCAGGGTGCGCCCGGGTGCCACGCCGAACTCGGCCATCAGTTCCTGCAGCATCAGCGGGTGCGGCTTGGACAGGGTCTCGTCGGCGGTGCGGCTGCCGTCGAAAAGACCTCGCAGTTCCGTCATGGCCAGCACGTCGTCGAGCCCGCGCCGGTTCTTGCCGGTGGCCACGGTGAGGAGGTGGTGACGCGCCTTCAGACCGTGCAGCATTTCCAGCGTGCCGGAGAACAGGCTCAGCTCATGTTGGCTGGCCAGGTAATGGTGGCGGTAGCGCCTGCCCAACTCGGGATAGCGCTCGGCAGGCAGGCCGGGCACCGCATGCTGGAGGGCATCGTGCAGGCCCAGCCCGATGACGTAGGCAGCCCGTTCGTCGTCGGGCACCGGCAGGTCGAGGTCGCGGCAAGCGGACTGGATGCTGCGCACGATCAGCGCGGTGGAGTCGAACAGGGTGCCGTCCCAGTCGAAGGCAATCAGGTCAAATCGTCGGGATCGCATGGGTTCAAGGTGTGGGCAGATGCGACAGCAGTGTCTCGCATTCGGATGGCAGGGGCGCGGTCAACTCGATGCGTTCCCCGCTGGCGGGATGGTCGAATGCCAGCCGCCGCGCGTGCAGGAACATCCTGTCGAACCGGCATCCCGGCACCAGCCGCCCCGCGGCCAGCGCCTTGTTGAGCGGGAAGTCGCCGTACTTGTCGTCGCCGGCGATGGCGTGGCCGGTGTGCGCCAGATGGACGCGGATCTGATGGGTGCGGCCGGTCTTGATGGTCACGTCCAGCAGCGTGAAGGCCGCGTAGGACGCGGCAATGCGCACCAGGGAGATCGAGCGCCGGCCTTCGTCGTGGTCGTTCTCCACCGCCCGAACGCGGCGCTCGCCGTCGGCGTTGAGGTACTTGTGCAATGCCACGTCGATGACCTTGGTCTTCGCCGGCCAGGCGCCGACCACCAGCGCGGCGTAGGTCTTGCCGGTCTCGCGCTGGCGGAACTGGTCTTGCAGCGCGGCGAGGGCCGAGCGCTTCTTGGCGATCAGCAACAGGCCCGAGGTTTCCTTGTCGAGCCGGTGCACGAGTTCCAGGAACTTCGCCTGCGGCCGGGCCTGGCGCAACTGCTCGATCACGCCCGAGCTGACGCCGCTGCCACCGTGCACCGCCACGCCAGCGGGTTTGTCGATGGCGAGCAGGAAGTCATCTTCATAGACCACCGGGAATTCGCGCGCCGGCACCGCC
>CAYJEC010000214.1:0-5883 GCA_964369025.1 uncultured Ideonella sp.
GCCCGCATCGCGCATGGCCTTCATGGCCTTGGCGCCGTCCGCACCCATGCCGGTCAGCATGATGCCGAACGCGTTCTGGCCCACCACACGGGCAGCCGACTCGAACAGCACCTCCACCGAGGGCTTGTGCCGGTTCACCGGCTCGCCGTCGCGCACCCTGGCCACGTAGTTGGCGCCCGAGCGCTCGACCGCCAGGTGCAAGCCGCCCGGCGCGATGTAGGCGTGGCCCGGCAGGATGCGCTCACCATCGGCAGCTTCCTTGACGCGGATCTTGCACAACGTGTCCAGCCGTGCCGCGTAGCTGCGGGTGAAGCCCGGGGGCATGTGCTGGGTGATGACCACCGCCGGCGAATCTGGCGGCAGGTTCATCAGCACTTCCTTGGTGGCTTCGGTGCCGCCGGTGGAGGCCCCGATGAAGATGATCTTCTCGGTCGAGAGGCGGCCCAACGGTGCCGCAGCCGGCTTGGTGGCAACCGCCGGGGCACCTGGTGCGGCAGGTGCCGCTGCGGCCGGCGCGCGCTTGATGTGCGCCTTGGCAGCGATGCGGACCTTGTCGGTGATCTCCTCGGCAAGTTGCTTCAGGCCGTCTGCCACACCGATCTTGGGCTTGGAGACGAAATCGACGGCACCCAGTTCCAGCGCGCGCATGGTCACCTCGGCGCCGCGTTCGGTCAGCGTCGAGACCATCACCACCGGCATCGGGCGCAGGCGCATCAGCTTGGAAAGGAAGTCGATGCCGTCCATCCGGGGCATTTCGACGTCCAGCGTGATCACGTCCGGGTTCAGGTTGCGGATCATCTCGCGGGCGGCGAACGGGTCGGCCGCCGAGCCGATGCACTCCATGTCCGGCTGCCGGTTGATGATCTCGGCCAGCAGGTTGCGTACCAGCGCCGAGTCGTCCACCACCACCACGCGGGTCTTGGGCATGTTGTTTTCCTTTGCTGCTTGTCGTCGTGGGGTTCAGAACAAGTCGATCGAGCCGCCGGTCGAAGCTGGCGCGGCCTTCTGGGCTGCAGCACGGTCCTGAGCCAGCAGGGCTTCGGCATTGGTGGGGGCCAGGCGCTTGACCATGGCCTTGCCGCTGGCAGGCAGGAAGCAGACCTTTCGGGGGTAGATGTCCATCACGTCCTTCGACACCACCGGGATGCGTTCGGTCGCGAGGAAGTCCATCACGAACTTGGTGTTGCGCTCGCCGACGTTGATCGAGTTCATGCCACTGATGACGGCGCCGCCTCCAAAGATCTTGGCCTCCATCGTCATGCGCGAGGCGCCGCGCTTCATCATCTCGTTGATCAGCAGTTCCATTGCGAAGGATCCGTAGCGGCCTGAGTCGCCCGCGCCCTCGGGCAGCATGAAGTGGTTCATGCCGCCGACCCGGGCCTGGCGATCCCACAGGCAGGCGGCGATGCACGAACCCAGGGTGGTCATCACCAGCAGGTCTTCGTTGTCGCAGTAGTACTCCCCGGGAAGGACCTTCACCGCCTCGTTCTTGAAGTGCGCGTCGTAGAAGAAGAACGACGCCTCGCCGGGCTTGCGGGCCTGGGCCTTGAGCTTGTCCAGGCGTGGTGTGCGGCCGATCTGGCTGGTGGCACCAGGCGGCGGCACCAGGCGCGTGGCGGCTGGCGTGGCGGAGGAGGGCAGTGTGGCCATGTGGAACCTGGTTCGCGAGGGAGGTCTGGGGGCGGTCGGGTCGCTTCGGCGTGCGTCAGACGCGCTTGTAGATGGTCTTGCCCTGCAGGTGGAACAGGTCGCGCGAATCGGTGAAGTTCTCGGAGTGGCCGACGAACAGCAGGCTGCCGGGCTTCATCACGCCGTGGATGCGCTCCAGCACCTTGCGTTGGGTGGCATGGTCGAAATAGATCATCACGTTGCGGCAGAAGACCATGTCGAAGGCGTCGCCCATCGACCAACTGGTGGTCATCAGGTTGAAGGGCTTGAAATCGATCATCTTGGCCAGTTCGGGCTTGGCGCGGATGAAGCCGGCGTTGGCGCCGGTGCCGCGCATGAAGTGGCGTTTCAGGCGCTCAGGCGACAAGCCACGTGCGTCGGCCGCGTAGACGCCGCGTTGCGCAGTGGCCAGCACCTTGGTGTCGATGTCCGTGGCCAGCAGGCGTGCGCCGCAGGTGGCGCCGAGGACCTCGGCGATCACCATGGTGATGGAGTAGGGCTCTTCGCCGGTGGAGGCGGCGTTGCACCAGATGCGGGGGTTGCTCTTGCCCAGGCCGCGCAACGCGTCGGCCAGGGCAATGAAGTGGTGGTCCTCGCGGAAGAACGAGGTGAGGTTGGTGGTCAGGCAGTTGACGAATTCCTGCCACTCCTGGTCGGCCGAGCTGCCGCTGGCGGCCTCCAGCCACTGCAGGTAATCCTTGAAGCTTCGGTGGCCCGTCTCGCGCAGTCGGCGCGAGAGGCGGCTGTAGACCATGGCCCGCTTGCCCTCGTGCAGGCTGATGCCGGCGCGCTGGTAGATCAGCTTGCGCACCCGCTCGAAGTCGGCGCCGGCAAAGCTGAACTCCTGGTCGATGGAGTCGGCATCACTGGCGGCCAGGCGGTGGGGGGCGTCAAGTGTGGGACTCATCGATTTCTTCTGTGATCGGGCGGTCGTGGAAGGTCGCCGCCACCCCGGGCAGGGCTGGGGCGCGGTGCGGGCATGACACGGTTCGGAGTTTTCCGAATCCGGGGCTGCCATGGCGGGCGAAGTTGAGACGGCTTCCCACCTCTTTTTCGGCACCAGCCGCCCTTCAGCGCACTGCTAGACTGCAACGAAACATTGCCCGCCTGTCCGATTTTTCACATTGCGTGAGCGCCCAACCTGAACCACGGTCCCCCAGCCCCACCGATCTGCGGGTGGAGCAGGCGCTGCAGTTGCTGCAGCAGTCCGGGCATCCGTTGCCGCCGGGCGCACCTGGCAGTGCGGCCTGGATGCAAGGGCTGATCGATGCGCTGTGTGATCTGTCCAGCCGCGATGCGCTCACCGGCCTGCCCAATCGGCGCAGCTTCGAGGCAGCGCTCGGGCGCGAGATCGACCGTGTGGCCCGCTCGGGCGAGCCGGCTCTGCTGCTCCTGCTGGACATCGACCATTTCAAGCGCGTCAACGACACCCATGGCCACAGCGTGGGTGATCTGGTCATCCAGGCGGTGGCAGACGCCCTGCGCGACTCCGTGCGCCCGATGGATCTGCCCGCGCGAGTGGGCGGGGAGGAGTTCGCCATCGTCCTGCCCAACTGCCCCCCCGCTTTCGGCGAGACCGTGGCCGAACGGGTCAGGCTCCGCATCGAGAGCAAGATCATCCCGATCGGGCCGTCGCAGACCCTGGGCGTCACCGTGAGCATCGGGGGAGCCTACGCGCCGCAGTGGGTACGCTCCACCTCCGGCATCTGGGTCGAGCGCGCTGACCTGCAGCTCTACCGCGCCAAGGCCGAAGGCCGCAACCGCACCTGCCTGGAGCCGACGCCGGTGTCGCTCGTGAGTGCCGAGGAAAAGGGCATGCTGTTTGGCACCTCGAATTTCGGGGATTTCGAATGACCGCCCAGAACCCCGCCCCCACATCCCGCAGCGCGCGCATCACTGCCATCACCAGCGGCAAGGGCGGCGTGGGCAAGACCTTCTTGTCTGCCAACTTGGCCGCTGCCCTGGCGCGCCAGGGTGAGCGCGTGCTGGTGCTGGATGCCGATTTGGGCCTGGCCAACCTGGACGTGGTGCTGAACCTGTTTCCCAAGATCACGCTGCACGACGTGTTCACGGGCAAGAACACGCTGGATCAGGCCATCGTCCCCGCGCCGGGCGGCTTCCATGTGCTGCTGGCGGGCTCGGGCATGGTCGAGTACTCCCGCCTGACGCCCGAGGTTCGGGATCAATTGGTGGATGTGGTCCGCCAGATCCGCCCGCGCTTCGACAGGATCCTGCTGGACACCGGTGCCGGCATCTCGGATGTGGTGCTCTACACCGTCTCGCTCGCCGACGATGTGCTGGTGGTCACCACCCCCGAGCCCACCGCACTGACCGATGCCTACGCCACCATCAAGGTGCTGGCCACCACCCAGGGCCGGCGCGACATTCGCGTGCTGGTCAACCAGGTCAACCGCACCGGTGACGGCCGCACCATCCGCGGCCAGTTGCAGCAGGTGGTGGACCGCTATGTATCGCCCGGCCTCGAATCCCCCGTCAAGCTGGAGTTCCTCGGCGAGGTGCTCAACGACAAGACGGTGCGCGAGGCGGTGACGCGCCGGCAACTGCTGATCGAGAGCTTCCCCGGCTGCGCCGCCGCGCAGGGCGTGATGGCCGCTGCGACCCGCCTGATTCTCTGATGCCCGCCGATCCTGTCGAGGTGACACCGTTCGAGCGCCTGGGCGGCGAACCTGGCGTGCGGGTGCTGGTCGACCGCTTCTACGACCTGATGGAACTGGAGCCCCGCTACGCCGTGCTGCGCGGCGTGCATGGCAACGACCTGGCCAATGCGCGCCAGCGCCTGTTCTGGTTCTTGTGCGGCTGGCTCGGTGGCCCCAACCACTACATCGAGCGCTTTGGCCACCCGCGGCTTCGGGCCCGCCACCTGCCCTTCTCCATTGGCCAAGTCGAACGCGACCAGTGGCTGGCGTGCATGTACCAGGCGATGCAGGAGTGCGGCGTCGAGCCGGCTCTGCGCGAGCGGCTCGAACGCTCTTTGTTCGACACCGCCGACTGGATGCGCAACCGCCCCAGCTGACGTCAACGGGCGTTCAAAAGCACCACGAGCGCGCCGGCACCGCCCTGCGGCCCCGGCGCCTGGGCAAAGGCGATCACCTCGCGGCGCTGGGCCAGCCAGCGCTGCACCTTGGCCTTCAGCACGGGCTCCTTGCCGGGTGAACCGTGGCCCTTGCCATGAACCACCCGCAGGCAGCGCCAACCATGCTGGTGCGCAGAGCGGATGAACTCGCTCAACGCGTCGCGGGCTTCGTCGCGGCGCAGGCCGTGCAGGTCCAACTGGCCTTGAATGGCCCATTGGCCGCGGCGCAGTTTGTTCAACACATCCGGGCCGACATCCGGCCGCCGGTAGCTCAGGCCGTCGTCGGTCAGCAGCAGGGTCTCGATGTCCACCTCGTCGGACAAGGCTTCGCGCAGGGCCGCTTGCTCGTCGAGTTCGCGCTGCAACGGCTCGGGTGCGGGCGGGCGCACGGTCGGCGCGGCTTTGGCAGCCGCCTTCAGGCGCTTGACCGGGCCCACTGCATGACTGAAGGCGTGCCGCTCCTGCTCACGCCGCGCCGTCTCGGCGGCAGCGCGCGCGCGGGCCACGGCAGCCTCGGCCTCGGCGGTACGCAGGGCGTCGCGCAGGGCGCCGAGGTCTTTCAGGTCTTTGGACTTCACGATGGGGCGATTGTCAGCCTCGGGCGAACTTCGGCGGATTAGGGGGGTGTGTTGACGGCGGCGTAGGTGGCAGGCAATCTGCCGCGCTGGCGTTTACCAAGGAGTTCCATGACCCCGCACCTCGCTTCATTCCTGGCCGCGGCCATCGCGTTGGCCACCCCGGCGATCTCGCTGGCCCAGTCCACAGCGGCCATCCATTTGGATTGCGGTGAAGACCAGACCGTGGACGAATACGGCACCGGGGTGCTGACCGCGGCCGACTGCGCCTCGCCCAACGGCAACGCCGGGGCGTCGGCACATAACAAGACGATGGCGACACGTGCGTGGGCGAACACGCCGGGCGGCCTGATCGGTGGTGGTGCAATCAGCCGGGTCGTCAACGCCGACTACCTGGTGCTGAAGGGGGCACCAGATGGCGGCACCACCAAGGTCCGGTTCGAGTGGACCTTGACGGGTGCCACGTCGCCGAACGGCAGCATCCTTGTCGTGGTGTTTCTGGCCGGCGTGCCGCCCGCGGATTCCTGTGGCGCCAACGACGCGGGG
>CAYJEC010000215.1:0-5869 GCA_964369025.1 uncultured Ideonella sp.
CGCCTTGCGCCACGAGAATGCGTCCGGACGACATCGTGCTGGCCTTTCAGTGTTGCGACAGATCGTTCCGGATCGATTGTGCCCCGGGCGGCGCACGGGTTGGGGCATGATGCGCCGCACAGAAAAGTGCCCACGAGGCTGAGGAGCAAACCCGATGATTTCCACCGTGCTGATTGCGCTGGTCGCCCTGCTGCATGTCTATTTCCTGGTGCTGGAGATGTTCCTCTGGGACAAGCCGTTGGGGATGAAAGTCTTCCGCAACACACCGGAGAAAGCCGAGATCACCAAGGTGCTGGCGGCCAACCAGGGCTTGTACAACGGCTTCCTGGCCGCCGGCCTGTTCTGGGGCCTGAGCCAGGGCGCTGCCGGCGGGCAGGTGAAGGTGTTCTTCCTGCTGTGCGTGGTCGTCGCCGGGGTCTATGGCGCACTGAGCGTGTCGCGCAAGATCCTCTACGTGCAGGCGCTGCCGGCCGCGCTGGCGCTGACCGCGCTGTACCTGGGCTACTAGCCCGCAGCCAGGGCCACCACGCCCACGGCCATCAAGGCCGCGCCGGCCAGGCGCGCGCCCCGGTCGGCCTCGCCCAGCAGGCGGCCACCGATCAGCGCGGCGAACAGCATCGACACCTCGCGCGCCGGCGCCACGTGCGACAGCGGCGCCAGTTGGACGGCGTAGAGCACGAGCACATAGGCCAGCGGGCTGATCGCCGCCATCAGCAGCGCGTAGCGCCATTGCGAGCGCCAGGCTGCCGCGAAGCCGGCGCGGTCGCGCCAGACGCTGGGCAGCATGAACGGGATGCGGGCGGCGTTGCCGAGGTAGTCCACCAGGATGGGCGAGATCAGCACCACCTTCACCGCGTAGCCGTCGATCAGCGTGTAGCCGGCGATCAGCACGCCGGTGAGGCCGCCCCAACCCAGGCCCGCCATCACCCGGGCGCGCTGCGCCGGGTCATGGGCCTTCTGCCACAGTGACGGGCCACCGGCGATCAGCCAGATGCCGGCCACCACCGCCGCCAGGCCGAGCAGAGACCACAGGCTGGGCGTTTCGGCCAGCAGCACCATGGCCCCGACCGAACTGAGCAGCGGCCCGGTGCCGCGGGCCACCGGGTAGACCACCGTCAGGTCCGACACCCGGTAGCCCTTCAACAGCACGTTGAAGTAGACAAGGTGAACCAGCGCGCTGGCGACGATCAGGCCCCACTCGGTGGCACCCCACCGCGGCACCGCATCCCAGGCCACCCACGTGCCCAGCGGCGCCCACAGCAGCACGATCAACACGGCGCCCATCAACACGAAATGGTGGTTGCCGCCGGCCTTCTTGGCGGCCACGTTCCACGCCGCGTGAAGCAACGCGGCCATCAGCACCAAGGCCAAGGCAAACCAGGACATGCGGGGGCATTGTGCCCGGCGCTCCGGCGCACAATCGGGCCGAGTCAGGCCATGACCGGAGACCCTTCATGAGCAATCCCGTGCTGGTGCTTGCCGAACGCGGCGGTGCTGTCGAATCCTTTCACCGCGGCGCGCTGGCGATCGTCGATGCGGCAGGGGCCGTCCACACCGAATTGGGCGACATCGACCGGCCGGTCTTTCCGCGCTCTGCGGTCAAGGCCCTGCAGGCGCTGCCGCTGCTGGCCAGCGGCGCGGCCGAGCGCTTCAAACTGACGGACGAGCAGATCGCGCTGGCCTGCGCCTCGCACGGCGGCGAGCCGGCCCACGCCGCCACCGCTGCCGCGATGCTGGCGCAGGCAGGCCTGGATGCCACAGCGCTGGAATGCGGTGCCCACTGGCCGGGCTTCGACGGTGCTCTGCGCGCCCTGGCACGCGAGGGGGGCGAGCCGGGCGCGCTGCACAACAACTGCTCGGGCAAGCACGCCGGTTTCGTCTGCCTGGGCTGCCTGATGGCGGCCAGTGCAGGGCACGACGCGCGCGCTTTCGTGCACGGCTACGTGAAGCCCGATCACCCGGTGATGCGCGAGGTCACCGCCGCGCTGCAGGCCGCGACCGGCTTCGACCTGGCCCACGCGCCGGTGGGCACCGACGGCTGCTCGATCCCCACCTACGCCATCCCGCTGCGGCGCCTGGCATTGGGCTTTGCGCGGCTGGCCACGGGCCAGGGCATGTCAGCCGGCCACGCGATGGCCGCGCAACGCATCCGCCAGGCCGTGGCCCGGGCGCCCTTCATGGTGGCCGGCACCGGCCGCTTCGACACCCGCGTGATGCAGCACTTTGGCGAGAGAGTGTTCTGCAAGGTGGGCGCCGAGGGCGTCTACTGCGCCGCCCTGCCCGGCCTCGGCTTGGGACTGGCGCTGAAGATGGACGACGGCAACACCGCACGCGCCGCCGAAGTGGTGATGGCCACGGTCGTCGACGCACTGGTGGCCCATGGCCCAGCCGACGCTGAGGCCCTGGCGCCGCTCACGCGGGTGCTGCTGAAGAACTGGAACGGCATCGAGGTGGGCCACCTGACGGCGGCCGAACCGCTGGCAGCCTGGGCGGGCTGAATCCGGCACGCAGGTCAGCGTGCCGGGGTGCTGCGCATCACGGCGTGCCGATCGTTTTCACGTAGACCTGAAACGAACCCGCCGGCGGCTTGGGTTTGTAGATGTTGGTGGCGTTCGAATTGAACGCCACACGAGAGCCATCGCGGGAGATCGGGCCCACGTTGGCGTGACCGTTCCCCGGCCGACCGGCCGCCGAACTGCTGACCACTTGCTCGGTGCCAGTGGACATGTCACGCCAGAAGATCCGATAGTCCCAACCGTGGCCATAGAGGCGACCGTACACCAACTTGGTCAGGTCTGCCGACACCACCGGGCTGGCGCCGTCGCTCGATGCCAGCAACAGCTGCAACTCGCCGGACTCGACGTTTTTCAAGTACTCACCGACTGGCCCCAGGCTGTGGGGCTGGCTCATCGAGAACTGAAGCACCGAGTTGTTCACCCACTCCACGTTGTAGATGCCCTGAAAGCAGCACGTGTTCAGGGTTGCCGGTACGCCGTCGCTGCTGCTGGAGGCGAGCAAGGTCGAGCCGGTGGCCAGGTCTCGCACGAACACATCGGGCTGGCCATTGGTGTCGCCATCGACGAGGGTTTCGGAACTGGACACGAATGCCACGCGGGTGCCGTCGGGCGACAAACGTGCATTGAGATGGCCCAGAATGATCTCGCCGTCTGCGGTCCGGCCGTTGTCGGTATCGAGTGTGGTCAGTACGCCGGTGGCCAGGTGGCGGACCATGATCCGCGCAGGCACGACATTCACCCATTGGTACCCACCGACATAGGTCTGCGTCGGTATGGTGACCAGGGTGACCAACTCGCCGTCGTCGGAGATCGACCCGGCACTGAAACCCTGGTTGTTCGGAATCGATAGCGCGGCTGGAGACACGGTGGTGACCCCACCGGTGAGCAGGTCCTTCAGCTGGACATCGCCCCCTGAATGCATCAGCACGTAGCGACCGTCCGGTGTCATCTGCCTGCACGAAGCACCCCCTGCCCACTGTGCACCATGGCTTGACGTGCTGGCGCGTCGAACCGAACCCGTGAGCAGGTTCTTGACAAACACGTCGGACTCACCATTCGTATCATCGGCCACCAACGAGTCGGACTCGGAGCTGAAGGCCACCAGGTTGCCATCCACAGACAGTCCACACGCGTCGAACCCGCCTTTGGCGCGCCCGGATGCAGTCGAAGACGCAAGGGCCAGCGCGCCAACCACTGTTTGGTCGTGAGAAATCGACCGCTGTACAAGCAGGGCCGGGGCGGCCTCGGCGTGACACGCGCCCCCATAAACGGCCAGCGGCACCAGCGCGCTCAGCGCGCGAAGCGCACCACGCCTGGAGATGAACATGAACCCGCGCATTGCATTTCCTTTTGGCTACCTTGCCACCGCGCCAATTGGGCGTGTCTTTCGCCACGAAGTCATCACGAAAGTATCACCAGTTGGTGACGGGCGTTCGGTGCTGGTGTCCAGCTCGATGGCACGGATCGGGTTCAGCGCGAAACCTCGTCGCGCCTTGTCGAGCCACCCGCAACCAGCAATCTGGCCCCGGCGGTTGACCCCGTTCGCGGTGGACGACTTCCACTTGCCGGCCACGCCGTCGTCAATCAGTCGAAAAAGGTCGTAGACCTTGCCGCCGCGCCATTTGACGGCGCGGTAGGGGCCCAGACCGGCGCTGCAGTAGCCAACGACCTCGTCCCCGTCATTGAGCGCCGAGGCGGAACACGTATCCATCTTCGGCGGGTTCTCCAGAGCTTGCAGGGCACCGCCTGAATAGACAAACGCCTGCTGTATGGGCGGGCCATCCAGTCCGGCGCCCGCTTGCTCGGACCAACCCACGACGACACCAGCAGCGTTGATCGCCGTGGCCCCGGCGTTTCCGCCCAGGGAGCCCAGATCTGTCATGGCGCCATGCGCATAGAGGAACGGGCGGAGCTCGCCAGTATCGGACCGGATTTGCGAAACACCGACGATCGTGCCATCGTTGTTGATGCCTGCGGCCCACGAGCTCTCGCCGCCCAAGGTGCCCAGTTGGGTCACCACACCATGATGCACCATGAAGGCCTCGCTCGAGCTGCCCAATTGGCCCACGACCATCCCCCGGTCGTTGAGCGCGAAGGCACTTGCCTCCTGGCCGGGCAGCAGATCGTGCAGACGGCTCTTGTCCTGCCGAAATGAGAAGGCGTGGCCCATGCCGCCGGGCACACCCGAACTCCCGACCACGCGGCCATACCGGTTGACGGCGGCGGCCAGGCTCTCCGAGCCGCCGAGCGTGCCCAGGCTGATCACCTGCGCACCACGCCACATGGACGCCATGGAATCCGGTGGATCAGCCTGCTCGTTGTAGGAGTAGCCCACGATCAAACCCTGGTCGTTGATCCCCAGCGCGCAGCTGGAGCTGTACCCAGGCAGCGGCTCCAATTCGGTCAATTGGTAGGCTGGGCGAGCCGATGCCGATGCGCTGAGCACGGCGATCATCCACACGAGAAATTGCGCATTCTTCATGATGTCCTCCCAAACATGGCTCGGCGTGGCTGGTCAATGTGCGCAGACTCTTGAAAGAGTTTTGACGAGCGCCCATTCGACAGAGGCAGGGTGCGGGCCACGCCCACGCCAATCGACCCCGCGAATGGTGGTGTACCGCCCCACGGCCGGCCTCGTCAAGTGCGAATCTTGGTACCCGCGCTCAGCGATGTGCGTTCGCTGCCGCATGACCAGCAACCCTTCCCCACCCGCAAGACCGCTTCATGCGCGGGTCAGCCCTGCCGGCAGCGAGAAGGTGAATTCACAGCCCTGGCGCTCGGCCGAACTGACGCTGATGGTTCCGCCGTGCAGCTCGACGATACGCCGGACGATCGCCAACCCCAGGCCAGCACTCACCGCTGGACGATGGTCACCCGCCTCGCCCCGGGCCTGTTGGGCCGGCTCGCTGCTGCGGGTGGTCCAGTAGCGCTCGAACACATGCGGCAGATCGGCCGACGCGATTCCGCGCCCATCGTCTGCGACACGCACCAAGACTTGATCGCCTTGCGCCTGCACCGTCAGTTCGATGCGCCCCTCTCGGGCGGTGTGGCGCAGAGCGTTGTCCACCAGGTTGTTCAGAACTCGTTCGATCAACCCGATGTCGGCCAGCACACCCGCCTGCCGATCCGCGTCCCGTGCCAGGCACAACGAGATGCCTTGCTGTTCTGCGCCAAGCTGGTGCGCCTGGATCACGTCGCTCACCAGGTCGGCCATGCAGAATCGTTCGGGGTGCGAGACGGCCTGGGCCGAATCCAGGGTGGCCAACTCGAACAACTCGGCGACTCGCCGTCCCAGGCCAGCACAGTGCCGCGCTGCGGTGCGCAAGTGCCGCTCGCGATCCTGGGCGCTCAGG
>CAYJEC010000216.1:0-5869 GCA_964369025.1 uncultured Ideonella sp.
GTCCAACTCCAGCACCAGGCGCAACACGCCGTGCGCCGCCGGATGCTGCGGTCCGAAGTTCAAGGTGTAGTTCTTGATTTCTGCCATGTCTGGGCTTCCGGACTCAGTGCAGGCCGCCATAGTTATCTTCGCGGATCACGCGCGGCGTGATCTCGCGCGGCTCGATCGTCACCGGCTGGTACACCACGCGACGTGTTTGCTCGTCGTAACGCATCTCGACATGACCGGAAACCGGGAAATCCTTGCGCATCGGGTGGCCGATGAAGCCATAGTCTGTGAGGATGCGCCGCAGGTCGTTGTGGCCTTCGAAGATCAGGCCGTACAGATCGAAGGCCTCACGTTCAAACCAGTTGGCTGAGCTCCACACTGGGGTCACCGACGGCACCACTGGCACTTGGTCGTCCGGCGCGAAAACCTTGACCCGCAGGCGCCAGTTCAGGCTCACGGACAGCAGATGCGAGACCGCGCAGTAGCGCAGGCCTTGAAGTGGCTCGTCCTTGTAGCTGGACATGTCCAGGCCGCACAGATCGACGAGCTGCTCGAACTTCAAGGTCGGGTCGTCACGCAACTGGATCGCCAGGTCAAACCAGTCGGCGGCAGCCACCGTGATGGTGATTTCGCCGCGATCGCGCTTGAAAGCCTGGATACGCCCGCCAAGGGCCACCTCGAGCGCAGCCTGCAGGTTGTCTAGTTTCTGGGTCATGCGGATGCCTTCATCGGGCAATCGTGTTTTCTCGGCGGATCTTCGCCTGCAACTGGAGGATGCCGTAGAGCAGCGCCTCAGCAGTGGGCGGGCAGCCCGGCACGTAGACATCAACCGGCACGATGCGGTCGCAGCCGCGGACCACCGAGTAGCTGTAGTGGTAATAGCCACCGCCATTGGCGCAGGAGCCCATCGAGAGCACCCAACGAGGCTCGGCCATCTGGTCGTAGACCTTGCGCAGAGCGGGTGCCATCTTGTTGCACAGCGTGCCTGCAACGATCATCAGATCGCTCTGGCGGGGGCTGGGCCGGAACAACATGCCGAAACGATCGATGTCATAGCGCGCTGCGCCAGCATGCATCATTTCGACCGCACAACAAGCCAGACCAAAGGTCATCGGCCACAAGGAACCGGTCTTGGACCAGTTGATCAGCTTGTCGACCGAAGTCGTGACAAAGCCTTCTTTCAGAACGCCTTCGATACCCATCTGATGCCTGCTTCCCGATGCGATGGCGGCCGTTGCCGGACGCGCGTACTGCCCGTGGGCGGGGTCACTCCCAATCGAGGGCGCCCTTCTTCCATTCGTAGATGAATCCGACGACCAGGATGGTCAGGAAGACCATCATCGCCCAGAAACCTGACGCCCCGATGTCTTTGAGCGCGACCGCCCAAGGGAACAGGAACGCGATTTCGAGGTCGAACAGGATGAACAAGATCGCCACCAGGTAGTAGCGAACGTCGAACTTCATGCGTGCGTCTTCGAACGCCTCAAAGCCGCATTCATAGGGGGAGTTTTTCTCGGCATCCGGCCGGTTGGGGCCGAAGATGAAGCCGATGATCTGCGGGGCAATACCCACCGCGGCGCCGACCAAGATGAAGAGGATGACGGGGAGGTAGGGTTGCAGGTCCATGTCGGCGTGTTCCAGCAGTCGTCAGTTGTCCCATCCGGTCACAAGATGGGGCGCGAAGTGCATTGCCCACGAGCCCCTCTTGGCACCTGTTGCTTCCAGGTGCCCAGCCCGGCGCCGGATGAGGGCCAGACCGATCAAATCAGATTCTTGCTTGGTGCCGACGGCGAGACTCGAACTCGCACAGCTTTCGCCACTACCCCCTCAAGATAGCGTGTCTACCAATTTCACCACGTCGGCGCTGGGCTGCTTCATCATGACAGCCTTGCGTTGAAGTTCAGCTTGCGTGAGGTATAGCTCGCCGAACAGCCTCGAATTCTAGCCCGAAAGCAGGGGCTTCCCTAGGGTTTTGCCGCGGCGCAACAGCAACGCGGCCACCCCTCACTGCGTCGGGATGGCAGGGCCGGCCGATGCGGCTTGCGCTGGCGCAGGCGCGGCGCCCGAGGCACCCACCAACGCGG
Source organism: uncultured Ideonella sp. (assembly GCA_964369025.1). Classification (GTDB taxonomy): domain Bacteria; phylum Pseudomonadota; class Gammaproteobacteria; order Burkholderiales; family Burkholderiaceae_C; genus Ideonella. Next base: position 2,073 of record CAYJEC010000216.1, read on the forward strand.
GCGCTGCACGGTCGAGAACGCTCCCGCCAACCTCACGCTGGCCGCCACCGCCGTTGGATATGAAGGCCAGTGCGAGCGTGGCCGAAAAGAACACCGTGGCGCAGACCGCTGTCGACCGCGACAAGAAGTTGGCGCTGCCGGTGGCGCCGAACAGGCTGCCCGAGGCACCGCTGCCGAAGGAGGCGCCCATGTCGGCTCCCTTGCCGTGCTGCACCAGCACGAGGCCAATCATCACGATGGCCGACAGCATTTGCAGCGCCACGAGCAGGTTCAACCAGATATGCATGTTGTGAAAACTCCGGAATGTTCGTTGGATTGGGCGGGCGCTCAGCCCGCAGCGCGGCAGATGGCCACGAAGTCGGCGGCCTTCAGGGCGGCACCGCCGATGAGGCCGCCGTCGATGTCCGCCTGCGCAAACAAGGTCGCGGCGTTGTCAGGCTTGACGCTGCCGCCGTACAGGATCTGCATCGCTTCGGCATGGGGTGTGGCCGCGCGCAACTGCGCCCGAAGCACCGCGTGCACAGCCTGCGCCTGCTCAGGGCTGGCAGTACGGCCGGTGCCAATGGCCCAGACGGGCTCGTAGGCCACCACCATCTCGCCGGCGCAATGCGCCAGCGTGTGGATGACGGCTGAAAGTTGCCGCTTGACCACGGCTTCGGTCTCGCCGGCATCGCGCTGGGCCAGCGTTTCGCCCACGCAGACGATGGGGGTCACACCACGCGCCAACGCGGCCTTGGCCTTGTCTGCCACCAATTGATCGCTTTCACCATGATAGGCACGGCGCTCGGAGTGCCCGACGATCACGTAGCGGCAGCCGAATTCGGCCAGCATCGCCACCGACACCTCGCCGGTGTAGGCGCCTTGCTCGTGCACCGAGCAGTCCTGGGCGCCCCAGCGGATGTCGCTCCCGGCCAAGGCTACAGCGGCCTCCGAGAGGTAGGGAAACGGCGGGCAGACCGCCACGTCGCACCCAAAGGGGCGCGCCTGTGCGATACCGGCCAAAAGATCGGCATTCGCCTTGTGGCTGCCATGCATCTTCCAGTTGCCTGCCACCAGCTTGCGTCGCATGTTGTTCAGTTCCTGTGTTGTCACGATTCGGCCGACCAGCGCAGCAGGATCTTGCCCACGTGCTGGTTCGACTCCATCAGGGCATGGGCTTCGGCGGCCTGGCCTGCGTCGAACACACGCTCGATGACCGGCTTGATGCGCCCGGCCGCCAGCAAGGGCCAGACCTTTTCCTGCAGGGCGCGTGCAATGGCCGCCTTGAAGGCGACCGGGCGCGGCCGCAGCGTGGAGCCGGTGATGGTCAGGCGGCGCCGGAGCACCTCGCCCGCGTTGATCTCCGATTTCACGCCGCCCTGGACCGCGATGATCACCAGCCGGCCGTCATCGGCCAGGCAACTCAGTTCGCGAGCGACGTAGTCGCCGGCGACCATGTCGAGCACCAGATCAACGCCTCGGCCCGCCGTCAGCCGCTTCACTTCTGCGGCGAAGTCAGCCGTGCGGTAGTTGATCGCGTGGTCAGCACCCAGCGCCAGGCACGCCGCACACTTTTCGTCGCTGCCAGCGGTGACGATCACGGCAGCACCCATCGCCTTGGCGAGTTGGATCGCAGTGACGCCGATACCAGAAGAGCCGCCCTGGATCAGCAAGGTCTGCCCGGCCTGCAGACCGCCACGGTCGAACACGTTCGACCAGACGGTGAAAAAGGTCTCGGGCAAGCCAGCAGCTTCGAGCAGGCTCCAACCCGCCGGCACCGGCAGGCATTGCGCGACCGGCGCGACGCAAAGCTCGGCGTAACCGCCACCGGCCACCAGGGCGCAGACGTGGTCGCCGACACGCAGGCCAGCCGCCGCCATGGCCTCGGCGTCACCCGACACCACCGTGCCTGCGACTTCGAGGCCCGGCAGATCCGATGCCCCGGAAGGCGGGGCATAGGCACCCTTGCGTTGAAGGACATCCGGGCGGTTCACCCCCGACGCTGCGACACGCACCAGCAACTCGCCGGCGCCCGGCTGCGGATCGGGCCGAACGGCCTCGACAAGCACCTCGGGGCCGCCGAACTCGCGGATCGCTATGGCTCGCATCGCGGGTGTTCCGATGACCGGCGTGTTACTGGTGCTGGTCCTGCGGCGGCAGGTCTTGCTGCTGTTGCTGCTGGGCCTGAGCCGCGCCCTCCTCGGCCGGCACGTCGGCGGCGCCCTCTGGGCGCTGCTCGGCACGCTCACGGCGGGGGCGGTCGCCACGATCGCCGCCACGACCACCGCGGTCCCCGCGGTCGCCACGGTCACCGTATTCACGGCGCGGCGGGCGCTCGTAGCGCTCCTCTTCCATGCCCTCAGGGCGGTCCAGCAGAGCCTTCATGGACAGCTTGATGCGGCCCTTCTCGTCTGTCTCGAGGACCTTGACCTTGACGATCTGGCCCTCGGTCAGGAAGTCAGTGACCTTCTCGACGCGTTGGTGGGCGATCTGGCTGATGTGCAGCAGGCCATCCTTGCCGGGCAGGATGTTGACCAGGGCACCGAAATCCAGGATCTTGGTGACCGGGCCCTCGTAGACCTTGCCGATCTCGGCTTCGGCGGTGATCTCCTCGATGCGCTTCTTGGCAAACGCCGCCTTGTCGCCATCGGTCGACGCGATGGTGATGGTGCCGTCTTCGTCGATGTTGATCTGGGTGCCCGTTTCCTCGGTCAATGCACGGATGGTCGCGCCGCCCTTGCCGATCACGTCACGGATCTTCTCCGGATTGATCTTCATGGTGTACAGGCGCGGTGCGAACTGGGAGATCTCGGTCTTCGCACCGCCCATGGCCTCGACCATCTTGCCCAGGATGTGCAAGCGGGCTTCCTTGGCCTGGGCCAGGGCGACCTGCATGATCTCCTTGGTGATGCCCTGGATCTTGATGTCCATCTGCAGCGCGGTGATACCTTGCGTGGTTCCGGCGACCTTGAAGTCCATGTCGCCCAGGTGATCCTCGTCACCCAGGATGTCGGTCAGCACCGCGAAGCGGTTGCCTTCCTTGATCAGGCCCATGGCAATACCGGCCACGTGCGCCTTCAGCGGCACGCCGGCGTCCATCAGCGACAGGCAGCCGCCGCAGACCGACGCCATCGACGAGGAGCCGTTCGACTCAGTGATTTCCGAGACCACCCGCATCGAGTACGGGAAGTCGGAGCGATCCGGCAGCACAGCGACCAGCGCACGCTTGGCCAGCCGGCCGTGGCCGATCTCGCGGCGCTTCGGGCTGCCCACGCGACCCGTTTCGCCGGTGGCGAACGGGGGCATGTTGTAGTGCAGCATGAAGTGCTCGCTGAACTCGCCGGCCAGTGCGTCGATCTTCTGCGAGTCGCGCTCGGTGCCCAGGGTGGCAGCAACCAGCGCCTGCGTTTCACCGCGGGTGAACAGCGCCGAGCCGTGCACGCGTGGCAGCACGCCATTGCGGATCTCGATGCCACGCACCGTGCGGGTGTCGCGGCCGTCGATGCGCGGCTCACCGGCGAGGATCTGGCCGCGCACGATGCGGGCTTCGATCTCGAACAGCATGCCTTCGAGTTCGACCCCGTCGAACACGAGGCCGTCAGCGGTCAACGCAGACTTGACCGAGGCATAGGCATCGCGGCAAGCCTGTGTGCGAGCCTGCTTGGAACGGATCTGGTAGGCGGCGCGCAGGGGGCCTTCGGCCAGTTCGTTGACCTTGGCGATGAAGGGCTCGTCCTTGGCCGGCGCTTGCCAGTTCCAGGAGGGCTTGCCAGCATCTCGCACCAACTCATGAATGGCGTTGATGGCGATCCGACCCT
>CAYJEC010000217.1:0-5862 GCA_964369025.1 uncultured Ideonella sp.
CTGTGCCTGCGGCCAGGACCATGCTGCCACCGAAGGCAAACAGCAGTCCTTTGCAGAGTTTCGTTCTTTCGAACATATGTGCCACTCCTGAATAAGGGAAGGTTGATCGATAGACCCTGTCTCGAAGCAAGCGGCATGCCGGTCTTGTGAAGCCGGGATGTACCCACCTCGAAAACATGTGAACGGATTGTCAACGAACCCTTTCGGCACCCCGCTCCCGGGAAACCCTCTAGGGTCTTTTTGAGGGCCTGAATGTTGTGTTTATGCAGCAACTTCAATCGTGGGGGGTGACTTGTCTAGTCAATCTCGCCGGCAGGCTGAACAGCCGCCACGAAAAAGGCCCACCGTGCTGCACGGTGGGCCCTTGTTTGACGCGCATGGCAGCGCAGAGGTCTAGCGTTTACCCTTAGCGGGGAGGCTCGGCGCCTAGGCCGGGGCCCCAGTGACGAGGCGCGGCACCGATTGAATCAGCTTGCGCGTGTAGGCGTCTTGCGGGCGGCTGAGCACGTTGTCGCAGGAACCCTGCTCGACGATGCGGCCGGCACGCATCACGGCCACCTCGTCAGCGATGTACTCGACCACACCGATGTTGTGGGTAATGAACAGGTAGGACACACCAAGCTCGCGCTGCAGGTCACGAAGCAGGTTCAGGATCTGCGCCTGCACCGACACGTCCAGCGCCGAGGTCGGCTCGTCGCAGACGATCAGCTTGGGCTGCACCGCCAGGGCACGTGCGATGGCGATACGCTGCCGCTGCCCGCCTGAGAATTCGTGCGGATAGCGGTCCAGCGCCTCGCGGCGCAGGCCCACCTGGTCGGCCAGGCGTTCGATCCGGGCCCGGCGACCAGCGGCGTCCAGATCGGGCTGCAGCGCCAGCAAGCCTTCCTCGAGCACCTCGTAGACGCGCATCCGCGGGTTCAACGAGGCGAAGGGGTCCTGGAAGATGATCTGGATGTCACGCCGGGCGGCGAGCAAGGGCGCGCCGTCGAGATCGAAGAGGTTCGTGCCGTCCAGCAGGGCTTGGCCTTCGAAGGTGGCCTGGTGGCGCAGCAGTTGCACGATGGCCTTGCCGGTGGTCGTCTTGCCACAACCGGATTCGCCCACCAAGGCCAAGGTCTGGCCGGGCATCACTTTGAACGAGATGCCATCGACCGCGTCGAAGTAGCCGCTGATACGCTGCAGCAGGCCTTTGCGGATCGGGAAGCGCACACGCAGTTTGTCCACCTGCAAGACAGCCTGGCCAGAGCGATCCATGGCGGCCTCGGCGGCCCGGGCCGGTGCAGCGACGGGCATCACCTGGACGGCGTCGGCGGCCGCTGCATCACGGCCGGGCGCGTAGCGCAGGCAACGCACAGAACGGGTGCCAGGCAATGGCAACAACTCGGGCAGCGACGTCTTGCAGGCGGGTTCGGCGCAATGGCAACGCGGTTCGAAACGGCAGCCTTCGAACTGCGTGGTCAGCGGCGGCACCGTGCCGGCAATCGCCGCCAAGGTCTGCCCACGGCGAGATGCATCGGGCAATGCCCGCAACAGCGCCTTGGCGTAGGGATGCTTGGGCGCGGAGAAGAACTCGTCGGCCGTGGCCATCTCGATGATCTGGCCTGCGTACATCAGCGCCACGCGATGGGCCATGCCGGAAACCACCGCCAGGTCATGGGTGATCAGCAGCAAGCCCAGCCCATGCTCGGCCTGCAACTGCTTGAGCAGATCGAGCACCTGGGCCTGGATGGTGACGTCCAACGCCGTGGTGGGCTCGTCGGCCACGATGTAGTCGGGCTCGCCAGCCAGCGTCATGGCGATCATCACCCGCTGCTTCTGGCCGCCGCTCATGCGGAACGGGTAGTCGTCGATGCGGCGCTCGGGCTCGGGGATGCCGACCTTGCGCAACCACTCCAGCGCCTTGGCCCGGGCTGCATCGCCGCGCAGCGACGTGTGGGCCTCGATGGCTTCGACAATCTGGTCGCCGATCTTCATGACCGGGTTCAGGCTGGTCGAAGGCTCCTGGAAGATCATGCCGATCCGGCCACCGCGCACGGCCCGCATCTGCGACTCGGGCAATGCCAGTACATCGTCCTGGTCCACCAGCACGTCGCCTGATGCGATGTAGCCGTTCTCGGGCAGCAGGCGCATCAGGGCCAGCGCCGTCATGCTCTTGCCGCAGCCAGACTCGCCCACCAGCGCGAAGGTCTCGCCGCGCTGAAGGGTCAGGCGGATACCGTCGATGGCTCGCACCACGCCCGCCTCGGCATCGAGCTCAACCTTGATGTTCTTGATTTCAAGCATGTCGGGTGCGCCCTCAGGCAGGCTTCTTCTTCAGGTGGGCGATCGGCCGTGGGCGGAAGGCGCGTGCGCGAGGGTCGAACGCATCGCGCACGCCGTCGGCGAACAGGTTGGCTGCCAGCACCAGGGTCACCATGAACACGAAGGCCGCGGCAAAAGGCCACCACACGACCGGATCGCGGCTCATCTCGTTGCGGGCGAAATTGATCATCCCGCCAAAGCTGTTCATCGACGGGTCGACACCAACGCCGACATACGACAGCACCGCCTCGTACAGGATCAGCGCCGAGAACTCCAGCACCGTGACGATCAGCATCAGGTGCGCGACATTCGGGAAAATGTGCCGAACCATGATTCGCCAGGGGCTGACACCGAAGGACTTGGCAGCCTGCACGAACTCCAGCTCGCGCAGCTTCAGCGTCTCGCCGCGCAGCAGCCGGCACAGGCCGGCCCAGCCGGTCAGGCCCAGCACCGCGCACAAAAGGAACAGCTTGAGATCGGCGCGCTCGACGCCCGTCTCGAACAACTCGGGATGCTTGTCGAGGAAGACCTGAACCATCAGCACGCAGGCGGCGATCAGCAGGATGTTCGGGATCGACGACAACACTGTGTAGAGGTACTGGATCAGTTCATCCACCCAGCCCTTCATGTAGCCCGCCATGATGCCCAGCACCACCGCCAGCGGCAGGGTGGCGAGCGTGGCCAGCGTGCCGATCACGAAGGCAGTTCGGATGCTCTTGAGGGTTTGGTACAGGACGTCGTTGCCGGTGATGTCGGTGCCGAACACATGGTAGTGACCCATGAGTGCGATCACGGCGCCTGTTGGCAGCGCGATGCCCAGCAATGTCCAGCAGGCCGTAGCCCATGGAACAGGCGTCTCGTTTCGGCGAACCTTGCCCATCGTGACCCCGAGAGCCTCGTGCCGCGCACGGGCGACGAGCAGCAGCAGCAGCAGGCTGAGCGCGACTGCGGCAACGGCGCCGAGCACGGCGCCCGTGGCCACCCTGCGGGCCACATCACCGGCCCATTCACTGGCCGGATCGGTCAGGTGGGCGCCGCCGAACTTCAGCCGCGGCGCAACGCGTTCGATGGTGCCCGCGACCGCGGTGGACTCCTTCGTGAAGCTCACAAAGCCCAGCGGGCGCGAATAGGTGGACTCACGCGACTGCACCACGGTTCGCATGCCCGCGTCGAGCAACGACTGCACGCGCGTGTCGTAGGCCACGCTGCCCGCTGGGCTGCCGGCCGCCGGTGGCAGCACCGCGCGGTAGTGAACGCTGTCTGCCAAGGTCAACAGCAGGCAGGCCACGAGCACCAACGACGAAGCCAGAGCCGGCCCGTTGCGGAACACCTTGCTCCAGTTGGCGGCCAGATTCGGCTTGCGCGACACCGACCACCCGTACACGATCATTGCGACGACGAGCAGCCACACCGCTACGTCCGTCCACAGCAAAACAAACTTCGGCATCACCGAGACTCCCAGCTTTCGTCGTCAGATCAGGCCAGGCGCACCCGCGGGTCCACCCACGAGTACGCGATGTCGATCAGGATGTAGGTGGCGATGTAGAGCAGCGACCCCACGAAGACCATCGTGCGCACGATGGCGAAATCCTGCTTGCCGATCGCCTCGATCACGTAGGCACCCAGGCCCGGGATGCCGAAGAAGCTCTCGAACACCAGGCTGCCCATGAAAACGTAGGGCAGGTAGCCGCCCATGCTGGTGACGATGGGGATCAGCGCGTTGCGCAGCACATGGCGGAAAAGCACCACGATCTCGCTCAAGCCCTTGGCACGGGCCGTGCGCACGTAATCCTTGCCGATCTCCTCCAGGAACATCGCGCGGTACAGGCGTGCCTCGGTGCCGAGACGCGCCACTGCGGACAACACCACGGGCAATGCCAGGAAGCGCACCAGGTCGAGCCCGGCCGCATAGCCCGATATCGGCACCAGTTTCAGCACACGCGAGAACAGGTACTGGCCGACGATGATGTAGAAAAGGCTCGAGATCGACAACATCAGGACGCACAGCACCACGCCCCACAGGTCGAGCTTGGTGTGCCTGAACATCACCAGCAACAGCGCGAAGGCCGTGCTGGAGAAAACCTGCAGGATGAAGATCGGCAGTGCCAACTGCACGCTGACCCACATGCGGCTGGCCACCTCATGGCCGAGGTCGCCGCCGCTCTCGCTGTCGGCACGGCCGAAGTTCAGCGTGAACAGCGAGACCGAGCGTTCCCAGAAGATGGTCTCGGTGACCTTCTCGGTGCCTTGCTTGGCGTCGTTGATGTACAGCGGCTTGTCGTAGCCGCGCTCGCTCTTCCATTTCTCGATCAACTCCTGAGTGACACGCTTGCCGCCGATGTTCAGGCGGGCCATGTCATCGGGCGTGTTGACCGTGAAGAACAGGAAGAAGGTGGCCAGGTTGACGCCCAGCAGGATCAGCACGCCATAGATCAGGCGGCGAAAGGTATAGGACAGCATGGTGTGTCGTGCTTCTTGTCTCAGGCCAGGATCTCGCCGCGCGCGTTCATGCGCTCGCGCCGACGGAGGCTGTTTCGCGCCACCAGGACGCCGGCCACCAGAACGGCCACGATGGCGGCCAGAGGCCACCAGACGGCCTTGTTCCACTCGGTGAGCCGGGCGGTCCGCTGGGCGGTGTCCAGCTTCAGGTAGCGGCCGTGGTCACGCACCAGGATGGCGGGCTTGGAGTTCTTGATCCAGCCGTGCATCGCGGCCGAGGCGTAGGGATAGAAGCCAAAGCTCAACGGCGCGTCCCGGCGAAGCAACTCGTTCATCTTGTCGACAATCTCCTGCTTGGCCGGGCCGTCGTCCATCATCTTCAATTGAACGAAGAGCTTGTCGAACTCCGGATTCTGGTAGTTGGCCGTGTTCTCACCGTCCGAAACGCTCTTGGAGTTCGGGCCATAGAACAGGAACAGGAAGTTCTCGGCGTCTGGGTAGTCCGCGTTCCAGCCGAGCCAGAACACCTGGTGCTTGCCCTTGCGGACCTTGTCCTGGAACTGGTTGTTGTCGGTGGCACGCACCTCGAGCTGGATGCCCAGCTTGGCGAACTGTTTGACGACCCAGTCGATCTCGGGCTTTCGCTCGGGCGTGGGCGGAGCGTAGTAGTCGTAGTTGACGACCAGCGGCTTGCCCGACTGGGCCTCGCGGCCCTCCGGATAACCCGCCTCGACCATCAGTTTCCGGGCTTCTTCAAGCGATCGCCGCACCACCTTGCCGCCAATCAGCTGGTGGGTCACCGGGTTCACACCCTCTGGCGTGCCCTCGCGTGAACCCGGAATGCCCTCGGGCAACAGGCTCATGGCGGTCACTCCGGCCTTCTTGGGGAAGACCTTCGAGTACTCCTCCCAATCGATGGCAATGCTGATGGCCTGGCGCAGCTTGCGGTTGCGCTCGCGCTGTGCTTCATCGGCGCCCCAGCCGATGACCGGATCCAGCATGTTGAAGGCCATGAAGTAGCTGTTGACGTCGCTGTACTTGGGGAAGCTGAAGCCCTTCTTGAGATAGGTGTCACGGACTTCGTCAGAGTCGTCGGCTTCCACCAAGTACTGGATGCCGGTG